>NZ_JAALCR010000013.1 GCF_011065895.1 Paludisphaera rhizosphaerae
ACGTTTTGATCGCCGCCGCCGGAAAAGCGTTGGAGCTTGCGAGAGGCTTCCAATCGCCCCTGCGATGGCGGACTCGCTCGAACTCGCCCTCACCTCTGCGACGTCTGGACCTGCGCCGGCTGGCGAGAAGTCGAGTCGGCCAGCGTGCGAAAGGCCGACTCAATCTTGCGGGCTTCGGCGAGGTTCGCGGCGTCCTTCGTCGCGAGCCGTCCTGGCTCCAGAGGCAGGGTCCGCTCAACGCCAGCCGGGACATCGATCATCGCGAACGACCACGAAACGGGAATCCCGGCGAAGGACTTCGCCTTCACGTCCAGCGGACTGTCGACGACCGCAGGGGCAGCAAGTTCGCGGACGAGCATCGGTCCGTCGCCGTCCCTCAACTTGCACGCGAAGAGTTGCACGCGTCCCGAATCGGGGTCGACCAGAACGGCGTACATCACCTCGACCGTCTGATGCTCGGTTCCGACGACACAGGTCGTCGGAGTTCGGACGATGGCGAACGTGGGCGTCGCCCCCGCGAGGGTCGCCCTGCCTAGCTCGCGCGAGCCCGCGGCAAGGATGATCCGCTCCTTGGTCGACCACTCGCCCGAAAGCTGGCCGACGTTCGTCGACTCCACGATCACGTCGCCGCCCTCGCTCTCACCTCCAACGACTGGAGCAGCCAGCCCGACTCCGATCCTTCGCAGGCTGTAGACTCCCGCGTTCGCATCCCGGCCGACGTCTGCCAGGATCGATAACCTTATCCGCTTGGCCGTGACGTGCGCGGCTTCGGAGACCGTCCCCAGATCGCCCGAGGTCAAAACGGGAATCGACTTGAGGACGAGTTGAGACCATCCCGTCGGCATCCGGTCCGTGTGGAAAACCGTCCCCGCCGACAGACGCTCCAGTCGAGGCAAGCTGGCCGCTGAGGCGGCATTTGCGGCCGGTTGGATTTCGCCTCGCTCTCGCTCCCCAGCGCCAAACGACGCGAACGCCAGCACGACGAGCGTCGACCACCAGCGAAAACGGGAAGACGCGACCAATCCCCAGATCACAAGCAAACCTCTCAGGACCAAATCCGGAACCACCGGCTGTGCCGCCGCCGGATCATTTTAACCATTCTATCCAAACTCTCGCCATCTCTTCGATCCGGTGAAGTCAAACCTCAACACGTCACCGACGACGAGGCCATGGAAGGCCTTCCCCACGAGGATCGTGAAGGCGAGCGGAAGCACGATTGTAGGAGTCCGGAGTGAATTCGTTCCACCCAGTTTCCTGGAGACGTTCAAGGAGCGACCTATCGGGGGGAGATCTGGCGACGGCTATCTCGAAAAACGACCGACCGTTCAGCCCGCCGTCCGAAGCCTCCGCAGAAATCGCGATTTGGTCGTACCATCAGGATAGAGATGCGGACTCTCGGTCGTTCCTTGAGAATTCGGTCGCATGACGTGAGCCGACGGAGATTGCGCGGGAGGATTTCAGAGCGGCGCCGGCATAGCTTCTCGCCGAACGAAGCCACACGAGACAACGACTCAACTCCAACTTCCCCAAGCTTTTATTTCCATCAAGGCGGCATCTGAACGCTGACGAAGGAAGCCAATTCAAACCCGATTCCGGCTCAGAGTCGGAAAACGCGACGACCCCAGCGGGAGCGCCGGGGTCGACGTGGGTCGGTGGTGGAATGGGAGCGGTTGGATCGATCAGTTCGTCGTGGCGCTGGCATGCCCGCCGACGGAGGAGGCTTCGTCCTGGAGGAGGAGGATCAGCGATTGCTCCAGCTCGGCCGGCTTGAAACCGAAGGGGCCGCGGGCGTTCTTGAAGGCGATCTTCCCCGACTTGTCGAGGAGGTAGAACCGACCGGGCATTCCGCTGTAACGGGCCCCGACGGCGTCGTCGATCGTGTCGACGAGCATGGGGAACCCCAGGCTGAGGAGCTTCCCGCAGCGCTGGGCGACCTCGGCCCGTTCCTCATAGGTCGTCGGCTGGGCCGTCGACACGCCGACGAGGTCGTTGGACTGCATCCGCCAGCCGTCGCTGGGATGGGCCTCGCGGACGTAGACCATGACGAAGTCGGCCCGGTCGCCGTAGCGTCGGTGGAGCTTCTCGAAGTTGCCGGCCATGCTCCGGAATGGGCCGCAGGTGAAGTTGCCGAAGATCAGGACGATCGGCCTGGGGCCGACCAGCTTCGACAGCGTCAACTCGCCCTTGCCGTCGGCCGTTTTCAGAGTGAAGTCCGGGGCTGACTCGTCGAGCTTCGGACCGCTCTGAAGCGAGCCGATCTCCTGCCGGAACAGACCGCGGATCAACTGCTCCTTCGTCGGTCGGTCGCCGGGGCCCATCGAGCCCGAGGGGGTCGGCAGGACGCGTTCCAGGTCCATCCGCGAGAGGAACCCTGCGCCCTCGGGGTCGGCCGCCTTGAAGAACCTCTCGACCTCCTCCCGGACGACCTTGCCGTCGCCGTCGCGATCAAGTCGAGAGAAGAGCATCGAGCCGGGAGAGGGGGAATACGCCTTCGAGAAATCGAAGTCGGCCGCGGTCAGGGCCTCATCGTGGTCGCGGTCGAGACGGGCGAAGGACTCATCGTCGCCGGGGTATTCCTTGCGAGCGATCCTGCCGTCGCCGTCGCGGTCGAACCGGCTTCGGACGGCGTCCCAGCCGTAGCGGGTCTGGGTGGTCGACGTTCGGAACCAGCCGTTCGTGGAACCCATCGGCTCATCGTTGAGGATGGCCGTGTACATGTCGAGCCATTCGGGACGGTCGGGCCAGGCGTCGCGCAGAGCCTGCCAGCTTGCGTCGGGCTTGCCGGCCTCGGCGGGCTTCAATGGCTCATCGGCGACGGCCGGAAGGGCGACGGCCAGGCCGAGCGTGAAAGCCGCCGCGGAAAGAGAGAAGCGTGTGAGCATGAGCGTTCATCCAGGCAGGAGATGACGCCGAGCCCGAGGAGGCCCGGCGATGGAGATCCACTTATCTCATCATGTCGCGGAAGACGGTGACCGCTGGACTGGTGGTGACAAGGTATCGAGCGTCTCGTTCCACCTTCTTCCCCCTGGCGTTGAGGGTCAGCTTGACGCGGACGTCGAGGTTCGCGTCGGCCGGCTTGCCGTCGTCGACGTGGTAGTCGAGCAGCCTGGCGCCGGAGGTCCATTCCATGTCCTGAGCGACGATCGGAGGCGACGAGGACTGGAGCGAGTCGATCGACTTCCCCTCTTTCCAGGCGTCGAGCGTCGCCTTGAGGGCGACCATCGCACGATCGGGGTCGACCGGGTGGGCGACACCTGTGGAACAACCCGTCATCGACGCCCCAACCAGGACGGCGACGATGACGAGCAGGGAGCCGTGAAGAGAACGGAGCGGCATCGGTCGTCCTCCGAATCAGTAGGCGTCGCTGCTGATGACCTCGCCCCCAGCGATCGTCCCCAGGGCGCTCCAGGTCGGCAGGCTGACGGTGTTCTTGATGAATCTGACCGATCCGTCGGCCAGCAGCAGGTTGACTCCGCCGGAATGGAAGCTGCTCGGCGGCATCACGGCGCGGTTCGTGACGAAGAACCCACAGGAACGGCCGTTCGGCGGGTTGATGTGCTGGAAGATGTGCTGACCCGTCAGCCAAGGAGCCCCCATGAAGAGCGGGAACTGGTTGGACAGGTTGTTGATGTCGACGGCCTGGCACATGTTGTAGGCGTCGGTGACGGTCGTCGGCGCGAGGGGGGAGAAGAAGACGTCGGCCACCGGGCTGATCACCGCGTTGTTCCCGTCCGCGAGCACGCGCTCCGAGAACATGCCGGTGTTCGAGAGGCCGTCGGTCACGCTGGCGACCGTCTTGGACGTATTCCCGTGGAAGAGGCCGCTGGGTTCGGGAAGACCTGCGTTGCCGGCGACCGCCTCCTGCCAGACGATGCCGCTTCCCATGTCCGCCATGTAGTTCGTCTGACCGCCCAGCGAGGGGAGGGGGTTGCTCTTGTCCGACGGGCAGACGAAACCCGAGACCACAGTGAATCGGGCCGTCTGATTCGTCGCATCGTCGTACTTCATCACGAAGTTGATCGAGTTGAAGGCTGCGTTCTGCTCCAGCTGCGGCAGGATCATGCTGAGGGCAGAAAGCCCCGTGGCGCCGAACACCATGTTCGCCCCGGGGAAGGCTCCGCGGGCTTCGTGGTAGTTGTGGAGGGCCAGGCCGATCTGTTTGAGATTGTTGACGCATTGCACCCGCCGAGCGGCCTCGCGGGCCGCCTGCACGGCGGGAAGGAGGAGAGCGATCAGAACCGCGATGATGGCGATGACCACCAGCAGCTCGATGAGGGTGAAGCCGCGACCGCGACGAGGGAGGTTCGTCATGACTGCGATCCTGTGAAAGCGACGTGATGGGGATAACGAATCGCCAGCGAAAGACAGTGAACGAATCGAGGTGGAGGACCGCTCGTCGAACGACGAACGGCCTCGTCTTCAAGATGAGCCGGGTGAATTGACCGCGACGGCGTGGTCAGCCGTCCGGCGACGGTCGTGCTTCGTCGCCGGAAGGCTGGGTCCGCAGACCACGCCGGCGCGGTCAGCCCGCCCGAGCCCCTCTCGGAATCATCACTCTCGCCTGGCGGCGTCTGTCGAGAGGCCGTCGCGCAGGAGCGCTCAGACACAACCGACGTCGCGCATGGACGACCGCCAAGGATCGAAGCTGAATTCAGCCGCGATCAGGAGGCGCGTGGAGGGCGCTCAAGAGCCGCGCCGACGGGCGTCGGCGATCGGAGCGGCTCATCCCAGGGAGTGACCCTGAAACCGGCGGAGGGGGGAGCGACGACGATCCGTGGGAGGCACCCGTCGTTTCTCACGGTCGCAACGACCATGACAACTGGAGCATCGGCCGCAGGGGCTTTGGACCGGCATCGAGGCCCGTTGCAAGGGCGGGACGGAGTGTTCCAGGTCTGAGTCGCTGACTCGTCGGCGACCTGCAAGACCTGGAGCGTGACGAGCGACTTCGACGTGCTTCTCGCCGGGTGCGAACAACCAGCCCGGGCTTCGGGCCCGGCTGTCGCGCAGACGACCAGGAGCGCCAGGACTGGCGCAAGTCGTCCGATCGAGTTTCCCCGGACTTGCAACATCGTCATGATCAGGTCGAAACCGCACGAGGCCTGTTGGGCCGAGAACGCAGTGTGAAGGGCGTGCCTCTCAATCTATCCCCGCGCCAACGACTGTCAACGAATTTCCCTTTCAAAGGTTCAGAAAACGAACATCGCCGCGGAGGAATCCCTCGCGGCGACGTTCGTGAAGTTCAGATCCGGCTCGGAACGAGTCCGATATCAGGAGGACTTGATGTGAAGCTCCTTGAGCTGCCTCGGCGAGACGGTCCCCGGCGCGCCGGTCATCAGGTCGGTCCCCTTGGCCGTCTTGGGGAAGGCGATGCAGTCGCGAATGTTGGTCAGGCCGGCGTAGAGCATGACCAGACGGTCGTAGCCAAAGGCGATGCCGCCATGCGGCGGCGCCCCGTTGCGGAGGGCGCTCAGGAGGAAGCCGAACTTCTCCTCGGCCTCCTCGGGCGAGAGCCCCAGCAGGGCGAAGATCTTCGACTGGATGGCCGGATCATGGCAGCGGATGGTGCCGCCCGCTCCTTCCTCGCCGTTGATGACCAGGTCATACGCCTGGGCGCGGACCTTGGAGGGGTCCGTGTCCAGGAGCGGCAGGTCCTCGGCCAGCGGCATCGTGAACGGGTGGTGCTCGGCGACGTACCGGTTTTCCTCGGCGTCCCAGGCCAGCAGCGGGAAGCGGATGACCCACGAGTAATGGAAGCTCTTCGGGTCGTAGAGCTTCAATTCGGCCGCCAGTCGGGCGCGAAGATTGGAGAGCGCCTGACTGGTGACGGCCTGGGTGTCGGCGACGATCAGGATCAGGTCGCCGGCCTTGGCGTCGAACCGCTCACGAAGCTGAGCCTGGACCTCGGGCTTGAAGAACTTGGCCGTGGGACCCGCGAGCGTCTCGGCCTCGACCTTGAGCCAGACCAGGCCCTTCGCACCGAAGCTGCCGGCGAACTCGGTGAGCCCGTCCAGATCCTTGCGGCTGTACTTCTCCCCCGCGCCGGGGGCGCAGAGGCCTCGGATGCGGTTGCCGGCTTCCTTCGCCATCTGGAAGACGCGGAACTCGGTCTGCTCGGCGATGTCGGCGAGGTCCTTCAGCTCCAGGTCGTAGCGGAGGTCCGGCCGGTCGCTGCCGTAACGCTCCATCACGTCGTGATACTCGTAGCGTGGGAGCGGAATCGGCAGGTCCTGGCCGCCGAACTCCTTCGCCATGGCCGCGATCAGGCCCTCCATCGCGGTCATGACGTCCTGGTCTTCGACGAAGGACATCTCGATGTCGAGCTGCGTGAACTCGGGCTGCCGGGTGGCGCGAAGGTCCTCGTCACGGAAGCAGCGGGCGATCTGAAAGTAGCGGTCGAAACCCGAGACCATCAGCAACTGCTTGTAGAGCTGCGGCGACTGCGGCAGCGCGTAGAAGTGGCCCTCGTGGACGCGGCTGGGGACGAGGAAGTCGCGGGCGCCCTCCGGCGTGCTCCGACCAAGAACGGGGGTCTCCACCTCAAGGAAGCCCAGGTCGGAGAGGACCCGACGCATCGTCTGGCCGATCTGGTGCCGCATCACGAAGACGCGCTGGAGGTCCGGCCGGCGAAGGTCCAGGAAGCGGTACTTGAGCCGCAGCTCCTCGTTCGGCTCGGGCCCGTTGATCTCGAAGGGAGGGGTCGGCGAGGCGTTGTAGACGACCAGCTCGACGGCGCGAACCTCAACCTCGCCTGTCTTGAGCTTGGGGTTTTCCTTGCCGGCGAGTCGGGGCGCGACCTTGCCGCGGATGCCGACCACGTACTCGTTACGGAGTTCGCGCGCCTGGGCCTGGAGGTCGGCCCCAGCCTCGGGCTCGAAGACGACCTGGGTGACGCCGAAGCGGTCGCGGAGGTCGATGAACACCAGGCCGCCGAAGTCGCGCCAGGCGTCGACCCATCCGTTGAGCGCGACGGTCTCGCCGACCTGGGCCTTGGTCAATTCTCCGCAAGTGTGCGTCCGTTTCAGCAGCATGGTCCGTCCGCCGGCCTGTCGTCGCCGTAAAATGGTTCGCCGACCAGGCTTGAGACGCCCCAGAAGCGTTTCGGCCCGGCCGTGGTCAAGTGGTTCACGATACCCCCCCAGGAATCAGAGCGTCAAGCCGTCGGACCGGTTCGGACCCGGACCGCAGCCAGGTCGTCCCAGTAGTTGGGGTAGGTCTTGGCGACGCACCCCGGATCCTGGATCACGACCCCGGGGATCTTCAGCCCGGCCAGCGCGAAGGACATGGCCATCCGGTGGTCGTCGTAGGTCTTGATCGAGGCCGGCGTCAGGGCGTCCGGAGCAGGGGGGATGATGAGGAGACCGTCGGGCTGTTCGTCGACCACCGCCCCCAGCTTGCGGAGTTCCGCGGCGAGAGCGGCGATCCGGTCGGTCTCCTTGTGGCGGATGTGGCCGACGTTCCGAATCCGGGTCAGCCCGTCCGCGAAGAGGGCCACCACCGCCAGGGTCATCACGGTGTCGCTGATGGCGTTCATGTCGACGTCGACCGACCGCAGCGGGCCGCCGGTCACGGTGGTCCGATGACTCTCTCTCTCGACCTTGCAGCCCATGTGCTCCAGCACGTCGACGAACTGCATGTCCCCCTGGACGCTCGACGAGCCCAGGCCCTCGACGGTCACCGAGCCGCCGGTGATCGCGGCCAGGGCGAAGAAGTAGCTCGCGGCCGAGGCGTCCGGCTCGATGGGATAGTTCCGGCCGTCGTATCGACCGGGCTTGAGGATGAACCGCCTGTACTTGCGGTTCTCGGCCTCGTAGCCGAACTCGCGCATGACCGCGAGCGTCATCTCGACGTAGGGCTTCGAGACGAGCGTGCCCTCGACCTCGACCACCGTCTCTTCGCGGGCGTAAGGAACGGCCATCAGCAGCCCGCTGAGGAACTGGCTGGAGACGTCGCCACGGACGAAGGCGAAACCGCCGTCGAGACCGTCGGCCGTCACCAGGACCGGCGGGCAGCCCGTCTCAAGCTCGCTCTTGGTGAATGCGCCCAGCCCGTTGAGAGCCTGGAGCAGATCCTCCACCGGCCGCTGACGCATCCGAGGCGTGCCGTCGACGCGGTACTTCCCCTTGCCGACCGTCAGAGCCGCCGTGAGGAACCGGAGCGTGGTCCCCGAGTTGGCGACGTACATGTCGGCTTCGGCGGCGGGGAATCGGCCGCTGCAACCAGAGACGCGGATCGTCGAGGACGCGACATCGTGCTCGACTCCCACGCCCAGTTTCTTGAGGGCGTCGACCATCACTCGGGTGTCTTCGCTGTCGAGAGCCCCCGTGAGGACGCTCTCGCCCTTGGCGAGGGCGGCGACGATGAGGGCTCGGTTGGTCAGGCTCTTGGAGCCGGGAACGCGCACGGAAGCAACCGGCGCGGGGCCGGACCAGGGATCGATGGTCAGTTCAGCGGGGTAGTCGGGCATCGTTCTCTCGGTCGTCAGTCGTTCGAAGGCTTGGGTTCGGGCATGGCCGCGGCGATCAGTCGGCCGGCTTCCTCGGGCGACAGGCCGGCGAGGAGAATCCGCTTGCGGCGAGCGGTCTCGCCGGAGATCAAGGAGAGTTGCGAGGGCTTCAATCCAAGGGCTTTCGCGAGCACGTCCAGGATCGCGGCGTTGGCCTTCCCCTTGTCCGGCGGGGCGGTCACGGCGACTCGAAGGGCTCCAGCGTGCTCGCCGACCAGGCCGCTGCGACGCGCCGCGGGCTGTGCGTGGACGTACAGCAGGGCCCCCTCCTTGCTCGGCGTCAACTCGATCACGGTTCGGCTCCCTCAAACAGAGCGGAGCCCACGCGGACGAGCGTCGCCCCCTCCTCGACGGCCGCCTCGAAGTCGTTGGACATGCCCATGGAGAGGTGCGGCAGCGGCCGGCCCGTCAGCCGGGCCAGGGAATCGCGGATGGCTCGGAGTCGGACGAACGAGGGGCGGGCGGTTTCGGCGTCGGTCCCCCAGGCGGCCATCGTCATGAGGCCGACGACCTTGATCCGTGTGCAAGCGGCGATTGCCTGGGAATCGTCCAGAATCGAGGCGTCCTTCCAGCCGTGCTTCGCCTCCTCGTGAGAGGTGTTGACCTGAAGGCAGACCTCCGGCGGGTTGGCGGACTCGGCCGCCAGTTCATCGAGGGTCTGTAGGAGCTTCAACGAGTCGACGGCGTGGATCATCCGGACCATCGGAAATGTGCGCCGGGCCTTATTGCCCTGGAGGTGGCCGATCAGGTGCCAGCGAATTGGCATCGGGGAGTCGGAGAGAGCGTCAACCTTCTCCCAGAGCTCCTGGGGATAGTTCTCGCCCAGGTCGCGGGCGCCAGCCTCCAGTAAAGGACGGACGAGTTCGACCGGTCGCTTCTTGGTTACGGCCACGAGCGTGACGGTCGAGGGATCTCGGCCGGCGCGACGGGCGGCGGCGACGATCCTATCCTGGACTGAGGCGAGGTTCTCGCGGATGCGATCGGTATTCATAGCAGGGTGACGCGGTCGGCCGCGTCGGTTATTCTCGGTCGGATCGGGTCGTCTTGGAAATCGGCCCGCGCAGTTTGGGACCGAGGCGACCTGTCGATGAAGCCGCTTCTCATCATAACCGGAATCCTGTCGGCGGTCCTGATCACGGTTCAGGCGGTGCTCGGCCTGCTCATCCGGAGCGGCGGCAGCCCCCGACTCGTGACCAGCCATTTCCACACCGGGATGCTGACCGCCGTCGTGGTTCTGACCTACATCGTGCTCTCCCTCAACGCCATCCTCTCACAGCCTCGGCCGATCGACCGCGGCCCCGCCGACTGAATCAGGCGAGAGTCACGATGGGCTCAATGTCCCCTTCGGGAATCGCGAATCGACCGACCGCGAATCGGGCCGTCGTCGTGAAGCCCAGGAACGACCTCCGCGCCGCCGCGCCGAGGCTGCGGTAGATCACGAACGAATCGCCGCGTCCCCAACTCACGCGAGAAGCCCACGCGACGTCCGGCGAGCAGGCGGCGCCTCGCTCCGCGACGGTCAATGGCTTCCAAGCGAGGGCTTTTCGAGCCCGTTGGGCGTCCCACGAGATGAGCATCACCATCAAGGCTCTCCCGCCCCGCGACCTCTGGGCCAGGGAGATCCGACGTGTCGCCGGGTCGAACTCGAGCCGGGCGCCGCTAAGGGCCGCCAACTGAGTGACCTTGGCGCCAGGCCGCTTCCGGAGGCTCAGGCTGCCCAGGTCCGGGATCGACTCGACCGACAGCGGCGCGGGGACGTCCACGTGGGTCTCCCAAACCTCGTCCGGCGCGAGGCCTTCGACCTGGTCGGCCAGAATCGCCATTCGACGGCCTCGGAGCAGCAAGACGAGTCGCGTGACCTGGCGGCCTCCCGAGCGGAATGTCCACTCCGCGACATCCGCGGCTGAATTGGTCCCCCAGGCGGTCGGTTTGGGCGTGGACTCCGGCGAGGGCGCCGACCAGATGGGCCCAAACCAGGGAACGCCCGCGCCGAAGAGTTCAAACCGAGTTCCGGCGTCGGCCTGTCGCTGGTCGAAAACCAGGAAGTCCCCCCGAGGAGTCCAGTCGGCCCGGAGAACGCCCAGGACGCGATCCGTGCTCGACCAGGCGGGCAGGGGAGGGGGGACCGGTTCCGCGTCCCGACCCGGCAGCCACCAGGAAAGCACACGGTCGATGTCGGGCCGAGCGATCGCGGTGGAGACCCGCTTCCAATAGGCCCGGGGAGCCGTCTCGGCCGGAACGATTGCTTGCCGGCCGTCGGGCCGGGAGAACCGCATGAGCATGCGAACGAGGTCGGCCGCTCGCTCGTCGACGGCCTCCGGCCATCCAGGACGGACCCCACGCGCCTGCGCGATCCGTTCGATGGCGACGGGCCAGACTTCGAGTGGAATTTCGACAGGTGCTCCGGAAGCGTCCAACTCGCGGGACAGCCAACGCTCCAGCGGCGAGGAATCACCGCGCTTCTCCCAGACGTCGAGCGCCCTCTGGAGGCTGGCCGGAGTTTCCTGAGGAGCCATTAATTCATCGTTCATAACGGCCGTCCAAACGTCCTGTGCGGCCTGCGACCGCGCCTGGATCCGACGTACTCACACACCGGAAATTCGATCGTTGAAAGCTGCTGTTTATCTCTTCGGCAGAGCCTGCTCGGATCCTGTGCACCAGTGGGTCTCGGGAAGATGAAGTTTTGTTGGATCAGCCCTCGGAGGGGGCCTCCACGGGGATGCTCCCAAAAAAATTCGCTGGACGTAAGTTTTTGGAGCGTCAGGAAATCGGAATGGCAGCATGGGTGACGGCCCGGAATCTTGAGGCTGGCGTTTGGGTTCTGGCACCGGCTTTGCTTTATCCTCCTGGCGTCGAAACGAGAAACAAAACGACGACCAAAGTCGAGACGATTCCCAAGGTTACACCAAGACGGAGACAGGCCTGAACGGCCTCCCATACTTACAAGAAGCCACCCCACTGGCGACGATCGTCTCTGACGATTGCCCCGCCAAAGGGCGAGCGGGATGCCTCGCACGACCCCCCGCTCGCCCTTTCTCACACGAACGGTTCCGATCCCTGACCGGCACGAAAGGCGGGGAGACGTTGAGCCGAAGCGAGCCAACCGGTTTGTGGATGCGGTTCTTCATGGCCGAGGGAGAGGCGGCCACGGCGTACTGACTCTGCAACCGGTTTTTACACCCGGCTCCGACCCCAAAGGGTTGTCGAGCCAGTTCGAGACAACCGGCGGTGGATGCGGTTCTTCATGGCCGAGGGAGAGGCGGCCACGGTGAACCAAACCGCTGTCCGGTTTACTACAACGGTTCCGAATCACGGGAGTGGTTCGTCGAGCCCATCTGAGCCAACCGGTTTGTGGATGCGGTTCTTCATGGCCGAGGGAGAGGCGGCCACGGCGTACTGACTCTGCAACCGGTTTTTACACCCGGCTCCGACCCCAAAGGGTTGTTGAGCCAGTCCGAGACAACCGGCGGTGGATGCGGTTCTTCATGGCCGAGGGAGAGGCGGCCACGGTGAACCAAACCGCTGTCCGGTTTACTACAACGGTTCCGAATCGCTGAATGCGATTCGTCGAGCCCGCCCAAGCCAACCGGCAGTCGGTCTGGATGTTTGCGACCGAGGGAGAGGCGGTCGCAAGGATCACGAACGCTGTCCGGTTTTTTACAAGGCCGCCGAACCCGGCGGCACACAAGCTAACCGGTCTGTTGATCCGGAATTTTCACGACCGAGGGAGAGGCGGTCGTGAGAGTTCCAGTCGACGGCCGGTTTTTTATTTCGAAGCCGGCCTGCCTCGGCAGCCCACCTGAATCGCCGCATCCCGGCTGCTATCCCTTGCAGCCGGCTCTGCTTAGAATAAAGGCCTTCCGCGTCGGCGGCGACGCATGGGAAGACCTCACCAGGACCTCGCACCGAGGAGTGGGATGAACGTGGAAGAGCGCTTCGGCCGACGACTGGCGGCATGGATCGTATTTGGGGTGATGGGCTTCGCGGCATGCGGAGGCGTCGCCAACGCATATCAGCTTTCCGAACCGACGGTCGAGGCGGCCGCTGAACTCGGCTTCGACGCCAATCGGCTGGAGCGAGTGGGGGCGGCGGTGAAGAAGGCCGTCGATGCGGGGAGTATTCCCGGCGCCGTCGTGCTCGTCGGTCGCAACGGAGGCATTGCGTACGCCAAGGCTTTCGGCAATCGAGCCTCGGAGCCGGCCGTCGAGCCGATGACGCTCGACACGCTGTTCGACATGGCCTCGCTCACCAAGCCGATCGCGACCGCCACGTCGGTCATGGCTCTCATCGAGGAAGGCAAGATCCGCCCCAGCGATCCGATCGTGAAGTATTTCCCCGAACTCGACAATCACGGGAAGGGCCGCATCACCGTCGAGCACTTGCTCCGGCATCGCGGAGGTCTCATCCCCGACAATTCGATCAGCGACTACAAGGATGGCCCGGACGCGGCCTGGAAGAAGATCGCCGAGCTTCAGCCGGTCGCGCGGCCGGGGGCGAAGTTCATCTATTCGGACGTTGGCTTCATCATCCTGGGCAAGCTCGTCGAGAAGGTTTCGGGCAAGCCATTGTACGTCTTTGCCGCGGAGCGCGTCTTTGGGCCGACCGGGATGACGGACGCCCACTTCCGTCCTTTGGCCGGCGACGCCTCGAAATGGCCCGCCGTCGCTCGAATCGCCCCCACTGAGAAAGAAGGCGACGCCTTCCTCCGCGGCGTCGTCCACGACCCGCGCTCGCGGGCGCTCGGCGGCGTGGCAGGTCACGCGGGCCTCTTCGCCACGGCTGCCGACCTGGCCAACTACGCTCAGATGCTGCTCTATGACGGCGTCGCACCCAACGGCGACCGCGTCCTGAGCCCACTGACCGTCCGGCTGATGACGGACCCGGCCGACACCCCGTCGAACGAGCGTCGAGGACTCGGGTGGGACGTCGCCACCAGTTACAGCAGCCCGCGCGGCGAACTGTTCGGCACGACCGGCTTCGGCCACACCGGATTCACCGGCACAAGCATCTGGATCGATCCGGAAACGCAAACCTACGTCATCCTGCTGACGAGCCGGCTGCACCCGAAGGGTGGCGGATCGCCGATCTCCCTGCGTCGCGACGTGGCCACGCTCACGGCTGCCGCCCTCGCCGACCCGCCGGTGTACGACGCCACCTCGAATGAGCCCGTTACCGCCGCGACTCCGCCGGCCACGGTCAAGTGCGGGATCGACGTCCTGGCAGCCCACGGGTTCGACGCCCTCAAGGGGAAGCGGGTCGGTCTGGTGACGAACCATACCGGTCGCTCCGCCGACGGTCGCTCGACGATCGACGTCCTCTTCGCGGCCCCCGACGTCAAACTCGTCAAACTCTTTAGCCCCGAGCACGGCCTGCGCGGGTTGCTCGACCACGAGAAAATCACGAGCGGCGTCGACGAGAAGACCAATCTTCCCGTCGTCAGTCTGTACGAAGGCAAGAAGCGAAAGCCGCAGGATGAAGACCTGAAGGACCTCGACGTCCTCGTTTACGACATCCAGGACATCGGCGTCCGCTACTACACGTACATCTCCACGCTCGGCCTGGTGCTCGAGGCCGCCAAGGCCAACGGGAAGCAGGTCGTGGTGCTCGATCGTCCCAACCCGATCGGCGGCGTCGCCTTCGGCGGGCCGGTCCGGGACGAAGGGGAGGGGACGTTCGTCGCCTATCACACCATCCCGATCCGCCACGGCATGACCGTCGGAGAGATGGCCAAGCTCTACAACGCCGAGCGCAAGATCGGCGCCGAGCTGACGGTCATCCCCTGCGAAGGCTGGACGCGCGACGCGCTCTACGACCAGACCGGCCTGCTTTGGGTGAATCCCTCTCCGAACATGCGCAGCCTTACCGAAGCCCTGCTCTACCCGGGCGTCGGTTGGCTCGAAGGGACGAACCTGGCGACCGGCCGCGGCACCGACACGCCCTTTGAGCGAGTCGGCGCTCCCTGGATCAAGCCCATCGAATGGGCCCGCTCGCTCATGGCCATGAACCTGCCGGGCGTCGCGTTCACGCCGGTCGAGTTCACTCCGACCGAACGGCAGTATTCCGGCGAGAAGTGCGGCGGCGTCTACATCCAGATCACCGACCGCACAGCGTTCGAGCCGATCCGCCTGGGCCTGGCCCTCGCCTTGACGCTCCGACGCGACTACAAGGAGCAATGGAAGCCCGAGCGCATGCCGACGCTCCTCACCAGCAAGGCCACCTACGACGCAATCCTCGCCTCCAAGAGCATCGAGGAGATCGAGGCTCTCTGGGTGCAGGGCCTTTCCGACTTCGAGTCGGTCCGGAAGCAGTATTTGATCTATCCGGAGTGATCGGATCGGTCAGACGGGGAACCGCGCGCCCGGAGTGATCGGGCGCGGGTCCTTCGAGGGGTCGGGCGCCCGGTACTCGTCGCGAACCCAGCCTCGAAACCTCGACGGCTCGTGCTCCAGCCCCTGGGCTTTCAGCCAGGCGGCGTATTCATCGATCGGTTCGTGCAGATGTTGCGGACCGAGGATCGGGAAATGGCCGTGGAGGACCGTGAACCCCTCCATCGCCTTTTCCGGAGGCAGGCCGAGAACGTACAGGTTGTAGACGACGGTCGCCAACCCTGTCCGGTCCGCGCCGGCTCGGCAGTGGATCAGCAGGGGGGGAGGCGCGGAGGCGAGCGCGTCGATCAGGAACAGCAACTCACGCCGCGACGGCCGCCGCACGGCGCTGAGGGGCAAGTCGTAGAAGTCCACGCCTCCGGCTCGAGCGTTGCGGACCTCGTCCACATACCAGGACTCGGCCGGCGTCCCACCTCGCAGATTGAGGATCGACGCGAGGTGATGCTCGCGGATCATCTCGGGCAAACGCGTCGTCGGCTGAGACGATCGATACGCGCGGCCCGTGGCGATCACCCCGAAATTCTGGGTGAGATAGGGCCGCAACGCCAGCGGCGCAACCACGAGGATCACGGCCGCTCCCAGTAATCGGGCCGCAATCTTCAGTCGATGCCGCAAAGGTCGACGCTTGTACGCGTCGCTATCCGTCGAAACCAGGGGACGAAGACGTCGCCCTCTGGCGATGAGTCGGGTCATCAAGCCGGCGCTCCTTGCCTCAGGTGGGCGAACCGCGCGGCCATCATGAGCCGGCGCGGCCGCTTGGTCAATCCAACTTGGTCCCGACGGCGGGCGGACGTTTCCCGCCGATTCGCCCTCGAATACGAAGAGCCGGCCCGACCACGGGCGATGCCCAAGTCGGACCGGCTCATCTGTTCGACGGAATCATCTCAGGATCAGCAGATCAACGAGCCCCAGGCTGGGTCAGCAGCGAGTTGCTGGTTGCGCTGCTGGAGCTGCTCGACCCCGCGTTGATTCCGGCGGACGAGTACTGAATGCTGCGAATCGTGAACGAAGTCTGGAGCATTGAGTTGATGACCGTCTGGAATGGAGCGGCGAGACGGTCCAGGAAGATCGTCGTGCGGACGATCGGATCGCGATAGACGATGATGCGGTCGCCGGGCATAAGCTGGTAGTTGGTGGTGGGGTCGCCGCCGCTGGTGATGGCCGCGAGATTCACAGGCAGCAACTGTTCGCAGCATGCACCCGGAGGTGCGGGGCGGACCAGCCGAATGTTCTGGGGGGCGGCGGTCGGCATCAGGCCGCCGGCGTACTGGATGGCGTCGAGCACCGTCTCGTTGCCGGTGATCGGCAGCTTGCCAGGGGCGCCGACGTCGCCCAGGACGTAGTAATTCTTGCTGTTATAGGCCGTGACGTCGACGAAGACGCGGTCGGTGTCGCGTGGCTCGACGGGCTTCGGCTGCTGCGTCTTGGGATCTTCTTCCCAGAGGC
The DNA here is from genome assembly GCF_011065895.1 of Paludisphaera rhizosphaerae. Classification (NCBI taxonomy): domain Bacteria; kingdom Pseudomonadati; phylum Planctomycetota; class Planctomycetia; order Isosphaerales; family Isosphaeraceae; genus Paludisphaera; species Paludisphaera rhizosphaerae. The sequence continues at coordinate 16,336 of NZ_JAALCR010000013.1, forward strand.
CGAGCAGGTCGTCGGTGAGGTACTTTCGCAGGTGAAGGACGATCTTTTCCTTCACCTCGGACGTCGTCAAACCGGCGACATAGACCTCGCCGTAGAAGCCCAGACTGATTTTGCCGTCAGGCCGAACGAGTCGCTCGCCCGAGATCGGCCGACCTTCCAACGCGTCGAGAACCTCGACGAGGATCAGGTCGGGCGGCTCGATGATGTATTCGGGCATCGAGACTTTTTTGAATTCCGACGGGATGTTGCTGTTGGCGATCGCCTCTTCGGGCGTCTTCACCGTCTGGCAGCCGCAAGCGGCGCAGGCGGTCAGCAGCATCACCACCCAGCCGGCCCGGCGGATACTCCCTGTGCGTTCCATGCCTTCTCCTCCCGGCGTTCCGAGACCGGCTCGGCGGAGACCCCGGCTCCTGATTCGACCCGAGCGGCCGTCGCGATCCTTCGCGGCGTCCCCCGCTCGGCGGGTCTCCTGTCCCTATCTCCTTCGGCGGCCCGCGTCCCGGATCCCACTTCGATCACCCCAGGACCGGCCTTGACACGACTTAAAATCGGCATATTCCCCCGTCCGCTCAAATCGAAACGGGAGGGATTCCGTCGTTAGCGCACGCCTTCCGGAAAAAACCCGGCTGGGCGGTTGTAGAAATTGCGGGTCGTCGTTCGGCCGACCGGGGTTGAGACCTTCGGGGGAGTCTCCCTGCCGGAGCGGTTGAAATAAACCGAAGCCTGGCCTCCCGGCGCCCGCAGCGTCGCCCTTCTCGAGCCGGCCTGGCCCTGCGACGCCTGGGCCTTGGCGTCGACCGCCCCGCGCACCCCGCTGAACCGGCCGGAGCCGATCCCCGTGAACTGCTGGGCTGAGGAGACGGCCGACACCCCCGCCTGGCTCCTCGTCAACGGCACAGCGGTCCCAGACAGCATCTGCGCCGCCAGCGGATCCACCGCCATCACCTGGCCCGACGGATTGAACATCAGCGTCGGAGCCGTCGACTGCTGCGCCTGGGCAGTCCCCCCCGCAACAGCCGCCAACACCACCGCCGCGGCCATCCTTGCGACGCCTCGACAACCGTAAACCATGAGTCGCCTGGCCTTTCTTGGATCGGGAAAGACTCGTCATCGATCTCTTGACCCCTAGATCGGCCCGCCGCTTCCCCTCGTTTCAATCATTCGCACGCGAACGACCCCAAATCTCGGAACGTCCGTCAAGACCCCTGAATCCCAAATCTCCGTCAATTGCGTAAAACACGGAACCTACGCCTGCTTCCCAGTTTATCTACAGGTCCCCGAGCCCCAGGCCCGATCGTAGGGCAAGAGCCGTGACGGCGGCGTCGCGTTGGGACGGCCTCCCCCAGGAGTTCCGGAGGCGGAGCGTGCAACCCGATCGGACGAGGCAAGGAATGCACACGAATTCGTGGAGAAGGCGGCTGGGGACGTTGCTGCTGGCGACGGTGGCAGGCATGGTCCTGGCAGAATCCGCTCAGGCTCAGCAGATGGGGCTGTTCCCCCTGCACCCGATCAAGCGTAAGCGGGTGCCCTGTGACCAGGAAGATCCGGTCTACCGGATCTACAAGGACCAGTATTTCGGCTACCATCCGACCCTCTGGCGCCGCTTCCCCAGCGGCTGGGGCGCCCCCAGCCCCGAGGCTCCGAACAAGGAGCAAAACTACAAGGAGATCCCGCTCCTGAAGCCCGATTGGGCTTCGGACATGGAGCCGGGAGCCGAAGAGGGCGGCCAGCCGGGAGCAGCCCCGGCTCAGCCGAACGCCGCGAGGCCGAATCTTCCCCCCGCCCCCCCCGTGGACGACCGCAGCCCCTTCGAGATGGACGACAAGCCCGGCGCGGCGCCTCGGCAGGAGACGCCGCCGCGGCAGGAGCCTGCGCCTCGGCTCCCGAACGTCCCCGCGGCACCGGATGCGGAGAAGTCGCCGTTCGACCTTCCCGCCGCTCCCCGCGCCAGCAACACGAGGCCGCCGGAGCTCTCCTCGCCGACGGGTCCGTCCGCTTCTCGAACCGGCCGCGCCCGACGTTCGAGCGAGGTCGACGCGGCTGAGGCGGGTGGTCCGCTGCTCGCGATGCCGGACACCAGCCTTGACGACGCCTACCGCGCTCCCGAGCTGGGAGCGCCCATGGAAGCCGGCGCCGAGGTCCCCCAGCGCGTCCAGCAGGCGCCGCGACGCAGCCGTCTGGCATCCGTGATGGACAACCTCGGCTGGAACGTCAGCCGTCGCTGAGACTCGGGATTCCAGGCCGATCCCCTGGCGGGGTGGCAGGCGGGGTCGTCACAATCGAGGTGAGTCTCGAACGCGCCCCGCTCCTGCTGAGATCCTCGGTATGCGATCCCCTCAGCCCGCTTGGACACTCCCGGCCGTCGCGGCCGCCGCTTTTGCGGCCGTGGCGGCCTTCGTCGTCGTCGCGACGGCCGGCAACCGCCTCGGCGACTGGCGGCCGGGTCTTCTCATCGCGCTTGGGCTCGTGGTGGCTGGCGCTCTGGCCGGTCTGGTCTACGCCTGGCGCCGGCGCCCTGTTCCTCAGCCTGAAGAAGAAGCCGCCCCTAACCCCGCCGCTCTGGCCGAAGCCGCCCGCCAGCAGGCCGATCGAGCCCGTGAGCATATCGAAAAGATCCGGGACGCTCGACGTCGCGAAGAGCTGCGCGGCGAGTTATCGCGAATCGAGGAACAGCGAAACGCGGAGATGGACGTCGTCGTCTTCGGCACTGTCTCCGCAGGTAAGACTTCCCTGATCAATGCGCTGATCGGCCGCGAGGTCGGGGAGACCGGCGCGGTGATGGGAACGACCCGACAGGGCGAGAATCACGTCTACACGCTCCAAGGGGTTGAGGGAACGCTCCGACTCATCGATACACCGGGTATATCGGAAGCGGGCCTCGGCGGTACCGACCGAGAGAGTGAGGCTCGCCGACTGGCTGAACGCGCCGATCTGCTCCTCTTCGTCGTCGACCACGACCTGATCCGCCGCGAGTACGCCGTTCTCACTGAACTGGCCCGCCTGGGCAAGCGGTCGATCGTGGTGCTGAACAAGAAGGACCGATTCCCCGAAGCCGACGTCGCGGCGATACTCGCCAAGCTGAGAGAGAGGCTCGACGGCGTCGTCAAACCGCGGGACGTTGTGGCGATCGCCGCTGCTCCGCGCCCGATGCCTGTTCGCGTCGTCGCCGCCGACGGAACGTCGGAAACGGTTTACGAGATTCAAGAGCCCGATATCCAACCTCTTCGCGACGGCGTCGCCCGCGTGCTGTCGAACGAGGGAAACCTTCTCAGGGTGGCGAACCTTCTGATCAAGACCACGCTTCTGGGCCGGGAGGCCGAGTCGACACTCGACGCCGAACGTCGGCTCAAGAGCGAAGAGTTGATCGACCACTACCAGTGGGTGACAGCCGCCAAGGTCTTTGCCAACCCAGTCCCCGCGCTGAACCTCGTTCAGGGTGCAGCCGTGCAACTGGACCTGATCGCCGACCTCGCCCGCGTGTACGACCTGAATCCGTCGCCGGGACAGATGCGGGCCCTGGCGGCTCGGCTGGGGCAGGGGATGCTCAAGGTGGGACTCGTCGAGGCCGCGTCGTCGGTCGTCGCCGGCGTGTTCAAGCGGACGCCCACGACCTTCCTGGCCGCCGGCGCAGTCCAGGCTGTGACAATGGCCTATCTCTCTCGCATCGCCGGCAAGACTCTTTCGGACTACTTTCGGAACGGCGAGAACTGGGGGCCCGAAGGCGTGGAAGGCGCTCTCCTTCGCCAGTTCGAGGCCAACAGCCGGGCTGAGTTCCTCCAGGATTTCGCCGGTCAGGCCCTTGATCGGTTTCTGACCAAGGCGCGGCTCAAATCGGCTTCGGCATGACGGCGGAGAGACGATGACGACCCCAGGGAAACTCGACGGCTCGCCGACTCCCGCCGACGCGAAGGCGGCGCTCGATGCTCTGGAACGCGCGGCGAAGGCGGCCGAAGCCGAGGGCGAGCCGGACGCCGTCGAACGGGCTCGGGACAGCCTGAAGGCCACGCTTGACGCTCTGAAGCTCACGCCCGAGGAAGAAAAGGCGATGGGCCCGGAGGTCGCCCGGCTTCGCGAGTTGGCTCGCAAGCTCGATGAGACGACCGTCGAGATCGTTGCGTTCGGAATGGTCAGCCGGGGCAAGTCGTCGGTCCTCAACGCCTTGCTCGGCCGCGACGTGTTCGAAGTCGGCGCGACCCACGGAACGACGATCCGTCGCGGCTCACACGAATGGGCCGAGGCCGAGCCCGACGGGCTTCCGGACGCCCGGCTGATCCTGGTCGACACGCCCGGAATCGACGAGGTCGGCGGCGAGGTTCGCGAGATTCAGGCCCGCGACGCCGCCCGTCGCGCAGACCTGATCCTGTTCATCGTTTCGGGCGATATGCAGCGGATCGAAATCGACGCTCTGGCCGAGCTTCACAAGCATCGCAAGCCGATCATTCTGGTCTTCAACCAGGTCGATAAATATCCCGACGCCGACCGCGAGGCGATCCACGCCAAGCTGGAGGACGACCGCGTTAAAGGTCACGTCCGTCCCGAGGACGTCGTCCTCTGCGCTGCGAGGCCCGATCCCGTTCCCATCAAGATCCGCACGCCCGACGGCAAGTCTCGGATCGAGTGGGAACGTCCCGCGCCGCTGATCGAACCGCTCAAGGCCCGGATCCTCGACGTTCTCGAACGGGAGGGGAAGGCCCTTGTCGCACTGAATACCCTGCTGACGGCGGGTGATCTGCACGCCGAGATCCTGGATCGCAAGGTCCGAATTCGCGAGGAAGCCGCGAATCGCGTGATCTGGAACTACGCCCTCATGAAGGGGGCGGCCGTGGCGCTGAATCCAATCCCGGTCGCCGACCTGGCTGGCGGGGCGGCCGTCGATGTGGCGATGATCCTGGCGCTGAGCAAGGTCTACGGCATTCCGCTGACCCGCCCGGCCGCGATCCGTCTGGTACGCGACATGACGATCGCCATGGGGGCGACCGGACTGGTCCAGGTGGCGACACGGTTGATTGGCAGCGGCGTGAAGGCCTCGCTCGCCGGAGCGACGGTGATGACTGGCGGACTCGCCGCTCCACTGACGGCGCTGGGGTATGGGGCGATTGGACTGACGATGGCCGCCACGGCCGCCTCAGCATCGTACGTAATCGGGCATGCGGCCGGCGCCTATCTGAAGCAGGGAGGCCAGTGGGGGCCGCACGGCGTCAAAACGGTCGTGCAGCAGATCCTCGCCCAGTCCAAGACCGACTCGATTGTTGACCGCCTTCGCGACGAGTTGAAGTCGCAGATCAAGCCATGAGCCCTCGATCTCGAAAAGCCCTCGTCGCGACGGCTGTCATTGCGGTCGCACTTGCCGTCGTGGCCTTTGAGGTCGTCGCGACCCGACCCGTCCGCGGGGCCGTCCGTGCGTTCTTTGAACTCATCGCGATCGCCAACAGAGACGACGACCAACGAATCGAGGCGGCCCGCCCCTACTTCTCGTCCCGCTACCTGGCGTCTCATCCGATCCAGCCCGCCGAGGAAGGGGGGCTCGTCGGCCTCCCGCGTTCGATCCACCGGAACTTCCAGGCCTGGCGACAGGGCGACGAGGTCTGGATCTGCCCCTCGAACCGCGTCGGGTCGGTTTTCCGACTCGTCGAGGAAGGCGGCAGATGGCGGTTCGACGGCCTCGTGGGCTTGCTCCAAAGCGGCAACGTCCTCATCCCGGCCGACGAGCCACCGGACTCCCCCTCCCAATCAAGGAACCACGCCATGAATCGCTGGCTCGCCGTGCTTTCGGTCCTCTCGGTGATCGGGCTCCTCCCCACGACCTCCGCGCAGCAGGCCGCCCCCGCGCGTGAGATCCGCAACGGCTCGCTTTCGGCCGATGACCTGGCCGAGTTCCTCGGCGTCGGTGCGTGGGTCTTCGAGTATGAGGGGGGCCGGCCGAAGTGCCTGCTTGAAATCGAAGAGGAAGGTCAGAAAACCGTCAGTAAGAAGGAAGTTCTCGCCGTCGACGAACCCAACCATGGGCCGGAAGCTCGCCGAGGGAAAATCCTGCTCTTCATGCGGCGGGCCGACGTCCAGCTTCGGATTCACTCTGAAGCCTCGCGCGGAGGCGCCGGCATGGCCTTGCCGCCCGACGCCCTCTGGTGGGGTTGGAAGGCGTTCAGCGGATCAACGACCCGCCTGGAGAAGCCGGTCGCTCCCAAGCCCGGCGAGCCAGTCGTCCTTCTGCGTCATGAGATGATCGAAACCGGAGAGGGCGTCGCCGACCCCAAGCACCCGCGCAAGGTCGTGATGACGCTCAAACTGACGGTCGAATCCGACTGAGGGATGAAGGCCTCTCAGGGTTCGGGCGGAGGCTGATCCTCCGGGTCCGTCTGCGACTCGACCCACGACTGGAGGTCCTCCGGCGGGATCTCGTCGTTGAAGGTCCGTTCGGGGGTTCCTCGGCGGTGGGGGAAGGCTAGGAAGTTCAACATCTGGTAGACCCACCGCAGCAGCGAGATCAAGAACATCGCCCCGAGCACGACCATTGACCAGAAGAGGACCCGGTTCGACTCCTCGGCCGGTGCGTCGGTAGGACGCCGATCCCAGCCGATCTTGCCGATCAGCACGGGCGCTCCGCGCGCGGTATCACCCGCCTGGTACTTCATGACCTTCAGGAAGTAGCCGTTGAAGACGACCCGCTCGTTCACGTCGATCCCGATTGGGAAGCCTTCGGGAGCTTCCTCGAAAACGCAGTCGTAAGGGTATCTCCGCGCGTCGGGCGTGACGATCCAGGCCTCATAGAGCCATCCAGACTTGCTGAGCTTGGACTCAAACCGGACGACGCGAAGCGCCGCCCCTTGGATATGCACGGGGACGCCGCGATACAGTTCAGGACGCTCCCAGAGGTGGGTCAGGAAGACGTCGCGGCGCGCTTCGGCGGCGAGTTCCGCCGGAGTCTGCGGTCGGGCCTTTTCCAGCAGGTAGGCGTAAGCGGCGTTGTCTCGGAAGGTCATCGCCGTTCGGTCGGTCACCGTTTCGAAGACCTCGGACGAATCGGGCTGGATCGCAGCCGGAGCGGGACCGGCGCGAAGCGGCGGCTCTGCGGGAGGGGCGACGGGGCGGTGATAAGCGTAATACAACGCGCCCCAACCGGCAACAGTCAGAGCTGCCAGCAGCGCCAGCCGAGGAAGCTCCGACCCGTGGAAGAACGGGCTCGGTCGGTTCATGAGTCGTCAGCCTCCGTCGCCCTTCAACTCGTCGAAACTCAGCTTCGGCTCCTTCTTCGCCCGGATGAAGGCCTCGGTGAAGGCGTCGATGATCGACATCAATTCGGCGTAGCGGAGATTCGGGTCGATCTTGATGAGGGTTTGATCGAAAGGCGCGTCGGGGTCGAGGAGGTGGCGGTCCAGTTCCTTCGCGAGCGAGGCCGGGTCATTGGAAACGTCCATATCGGCGATGCTGATCTGGGCGAGTCGACCGGCGTCGTCCGCCTGGAGAACGACGGGGAGCGTCCGCAACGTAGCGGGGAGGTCGTTGGATGCCGCCGCTTCGGTCGGGGCGGCGGCCATGGCCGTCGCCGGCTGAGGCGGAAGCAGGTTCATCACGAACTGCCCCTCAACCGGCGCTGCGCGATACGTCAGGACGAAGAACGTCAGAAGCTGGAACGCCATGTCGAGCATCGGCGCGACGGGCACGTCCGGCCCTTCCATATCCGACTTCTTCCTGCGACGAACCACGGCCCGCCCCCCTCGATCGAATGTGAGAACGCGAATCGACGTCGTCGCGATCAGCTGCGAATCATCGCCTTGAGGGCGAACTTTCGGAAGCCCTGCGACTGACAGGCCTTGATGATCCCGAGCACCGAGCCGAAGTTCGTTTCCTTGTCGGCCCGCAGAATGATGGTCGTGGGAAGCGTCCCGGTCTCCGCGTCGAACTTGACGCCGGACGCCTTCAAGCCCAGCTTCACCAGGTCTGCCTGATGGCGGATCGTCTGGACGGCCTCGTCGATCCCCTGGGCGTGCTCACCCTGGAGCAAGCGTCCCTCGGAGTCGATGTTCAGGACGAGACGGTCCTCGGCGATCCGTGTGTCGTCCTCGACGGGCCGGGCCGAGCCGGCGTCCGGGAGGTTCACGCGCTGGTCGTAGTTGTCACTGGCGAAGTTGATCACCAGCATGAAGAACGTGATGAGCTGAAAGACGATGTCCAGGAGCGGCGTGAGGTTGGGCTCCGCCTTCATGGACGTCTTCGAATTGACGCTCCCGCTCATCGTGGCGAATCTCCCGGATCCTGCCTTCGTTCAGGCCGCCTCGGACCGTTCTCAGCCGGCTCAGGCGGTCGGCTGCTTGGAAGGAGCCTTGGCCGCTGCGACCAACGAGTTGATCGTGCGATCGGCGACGCGATTGGCCTCAATGGTCATCTGGGAGACGCGGTTGCGGAAGAAGGCGAAGAAGAAGATCGCCGGAACGGCGAGCGTGATCCCCTCAAGCGTGATGAAAAGGGCGGTTGAGATGCCCGCGGCCACCTTGTCGGGCCTCGGCTGTGCGCCGGCGGCGGTGGCGATCTCCTTGAAGCTCTCGATCATGCCCCAGACCGTTCCGACCAGCCCGATCATCGGGCCGAGCGTTCCGATCGTCGCCAGGTAGCTGATCTTCATCTCCAGCTCGGTGACGATCTCGTCCGAGGTCGCCGCCATCGCCTCCTTGGCCTCGGCCCGCCCATTGGGGAGGTTGGCGATCCCAGCGCGCACAAGACGAGCCAGGAACGAGTCGTTATCGCGGCAGATGTCATAGGCTTCCTGGAACTTCTTCTCCTTGATCGCCGTCTCCAGCTTCTCCACCAGGGCCGGCGGGACGGCCTCGCTCACCCGGTATTCGATAAACAACCGAATCACCAGGGCCGTGAAGTAGACCGAGAGGAACACAAGGAGAACGCCGATCGGACCCGAAGCCCGGATCGCCCACTGGAGCATGTTCTCCGGAGTCGCGGGCGTGGCCCCCTCGGCGGGGGTTGCGGCTCCGCCGGCGTTTGCCGGCTCCGCGGCGGGGGCGGCCGCGGGGGCCTCCTCAGGCGCGGCGGCCGGAGCCTCGGCGGCCGGCGGCGGGGCTTCCTTGGCCATATCCTGGGCCATGGATTGCGTGGCGCCTCCCGCCGCAAACCAGACCAATAAAGCCGCCGCTGCCGAGAACGCCAGCCAAGACCCGCTCGATCGGCGCGATCCCCGTCTCAGACGCATGTGACGCCCCCTCGTCCGACCAGCCCAGGAACGCTGGATCCGTGATGTGACCTCGACAGAACGACTCGACCCGTGATTCACTATCCGACGCCCGACAAGGCCTGTCAATCCGCTGGAATTCGGACTGCCCACGCCGATCCGGGCGCTGGAGAATCCGATGGCGACGCCCCAGTCCATCGGTCCCCCGCCTAAACCTACAACATTCGAGACGCCCGAGATCGTCTGACGTGTCGCGCCGGATCAAGTTTCGTTCAGATCGCACCGGGGACGTTCCATGTCGCGAGCCGCTTTGTCCGAGTTGATCCTGGCCAGCACCTCGACTTATCGACGGGCGCTGGTGGAGCGATTGGGGCTCCGATTCCGCTGTGAGGCGCCTCCGTTCGACGAAGCGGCCTTTCCCCGCGAGGGTCTCTCGCCCCGAGCGCTGGCGGAAGCCCTGGCGCGCGGGAAGGCGGAGAGCGTGTTCAACGCAAGCTCGAATGCCGTGGTAATCGGCTCCGACCAGTTGGTCTCATTCCAGGGACGTGTCTTTGGCAAGCCAGGAACGGCGGCGGGCGCCGTGGAGCAACTGGCCGTGATGTCGGGCAAAGCCCACGAACTGATCACGGCCATGGTGGTGATCGCCCCTGAAAGGCGCTTCGAACACACCGACGTCACGCGTCTGACGATGCGCACGCTGGACCGCCCTGCGATCGAGCGATACGTCGAACGCGACCGCCCCCTCGACTGCGCCGGCAGCTACAAGCTGGAGCAGGGGGGCGTGACGCTGTTCGATCGAATCGAGAGCGAGGATCAGACGGCGATCACCGGCTTGCCGTTGCTGGCGTTGACGCGGATCCTCGCCGAGTTGGGATTCAACGTCCCTTGAAACGAGAGCCGCTCAGGGCTCGTCGTCGTACCCGCCGGAGGTGCGGGGCGCCAGGCCGAGAACCTTGTCGATGGATCGGACGAGCTTCTCCATCGCGAACGGCTTGCGAATGTAATCGCGGACGCCCAGCATCTCGGCGTAGGCGCGGTGGCGGCTCCCCTCGTTGCCGGTGATCATGATGGTGGGGATCAGCCCGCCGGGGCGGCTGCGAAGCTTCTCAAGAACGAGGAAGCCGCTCTTCTTCGGCATCATCATGTCGAGGATGATGAGATCCGGGTTCTCGCGCTCGGCCACCATCAGCCCGGAGTTTCCGTCCCGAGCGACGAGGATCCGGAAGCCCCGGTTCTCCAGGATCGTGCGCATCGATTCAACGATCTCGTGGTCGTCGTCAACGAGCAGAATAGTCCGATGTTGTGGAGTCATGGCGTTGCTTTCTAGGCCCCGTCGGCGGGGCGCGCGAGAGTTCCGGCGATGCGCTTCGTCAGTCAGTCTATCCCCCGTTCCGGGCTCGGGCAAGTAGCCGAGTCGCCCGGCGACGGGCTCATGTTGGAGCATGGCCCCAACGGCGTCGCGGCCGAGCCACGACGTTCAGGCGCCCTCTTCTCAGGCGGAGGGGCGCGAGATCATAATAAAGTATGATTTCGGTCGGTCGGAGCAGCAACGGTTGCTGAGCCGTCGGTTGGCGATCGAGAATGCGATCGGCGAGGGCGAAACGCCATGAGATCACGAAACGCCTGGCTGTACAGCCTCGGACTATCCGGGGTTCTGGCCTTCGGACTGACGGGATGCGGCGGCGGCGACGTGCCCGACCCCAGTGCGGACGAGGCGGCGGCGACCGAAGAGGGCGGTGAAGCGCCGATCGAGCCAGCCGCTCCTGCCCCGGCCGGCGAAGCGCCCAGCCCTGAAGTGGCCGCCGCTCCAGCCGCACCAGCCGCGCCTGAAGCTCCCGCCGCTCCCGGGGCCCCGGCCGTCGCTTCGGCGGAGTCGGCCCCAGCGCCGACTGCTCCTCAGCCTGACGCACCGAAGTCCGAAGCCGTCCCCGTCGGCAAGTCGGACACGGCCGAGATGCTCGCTCTGGCGACAGGCGCGCCTCCCGCTCCCGCAGGAGCGAATGCTCCAAGCCCGGCGACTGGTTCCACTCCCGGCGGCCCCGCCCCGAGGCCGGGCGGTGCGCCGGGGGCGCCCGGTGAACGGGATGATCCTTCGCTGGCGTTCAACGCCGGCGCCCAGCCTGCACCTGGAGCCGGCCCTGGTGCCGCCCCCGGCGCAGGCGAGATCGCACCGCCCCGTGATCTCGGGGCCGGACCCGCGCCTGGTGGTGCGGAAGGAATGGGGGGGAGCGATCTGGCCGGCGGCGTCGGCGGCAACACCCCCAACGAGCCGGGCGATACGAACAGCCCCCACGGCGCGGTTAAAGCGTTTCTCTACGCACTCGAACATAAAGATCGAGACCGCCTCGCCGAAGCCACAGCGCTCCGAGCGAACAGCGACGAGGGCGGCAAGTATCGGGAACTGTTCTCCCGAATCATCGACAGCAGCATCTCCGACTCCGAGCTCGACGATTTGTCCACGAAGCTCCAGGGCTTCAAGGACACAGGCAGGAGCAACCAGATCAAGAGCACGGGGCGGGAAGGCGTGACGATCCAGAAGCAGTTGAAGGACGGCACAATCCTTCAGCGGACGGTCACGGTGCGCCGTGAGAAGAAGGGCTGGGGGGTGCTCGACATCAGCAACCAGTTGGAGTTCGACAGACCTCAGATGTCCAAGATGCCCAACCGGAGGCGTTGAGACTTCGCCCCAGGACTGGGTCGTCGAATGTAGATCTTTCTGCAATTCGGCCCATCGACTTCATGTAAAATCTGCACGGCCCGCGTCGAAATTCTCGGCGCAGGGCCGTTTTTTCATCAAGTTTTCGACTTGAACCGACGGGGGATCCCCCCGAATCGGCTCCACCGGTGACTTTGGTACGGCGAGTGCTCTAAGACAGGCCGCAATCTTCGCCGATTCACTTCATTCGATCGAATTCGCCCATCTCCGACGACCCGAAACAGGAACCAAGGAAGGAGCCTGTCAGGCATGTCCCTCGTCCATTTCAACTCCGGCGGCGTGTTCGAGATGTTCGTGATGTTCTTTCAGACCTTCGGGGTCGCGTCGCTCTTTCTGAATCGCCTGACACCTCACCACTCCTACTGGGCCAACGTGGGGCGGGTGGGCGTCATTCTCGCCCTGCTCGGGCTGGGCATTTCGGGGGCTCTCTGCGGCCGGCACGATTCCGAGTTCGCCCTCTTCGCTGGAGGAACCATGACGCTCCTCCTGATCGGCATGACGGTCGGCAACGGCGCGATCGATGCGGTTGATGCGACCAACAGCCTCGCCGACGCCGAGGCGGCCTGATCGCGGGGAATTTTCCGCGACCCAAAGCAATTCATATCAACGACTTTCGTTTCACGGGGCCATCAGGTCCCGTTTTTTTTTGGGCGGTCATTTGACGGCCCCGGAAGCGTGGTTCATAGTTCGGGCGAATCAGTTTCCGGATCGTCGGGCTGGCGTTCCGCATCGACCCCCACCTCGATTCACACCTCTGTCTCGCCGGCCCAGCGATTGATCTGGTCGAAGCGTCTCTCGTGCTTCCTCGGGGCTTTCCCGAACCATCGCCGAGAGCCTGCGACGCAGGTCGACCGTCACGCACAAAGGATTGTTCCCCGACCCGAACGGACGCCCCGCTCGCCGTTCGCCACACAAGGTCGAGTCGGATCCATGCGGGAGAAGGACTTGCCCAAAATGGTTGGACTGAAACGGATTTCAACCGTGATCGGTCTCATGGCCGTGACGGCCCCGATGGCGATGGGTCAGGCCACGACGAATCCGAACCAGGTCGTCGCCGACTCCGTGGCCGGCGCGCTGCGGGCCAGCCGGACGCTGGCCTCGACGCGGATCGAGATCGAGGCCCAGGGGGGCATGGTGACCCTTTCCGGGGTCGCCGCCAACGCCGACCTCAAGAGTGAAGCGATCGCCCGCGTCCAGCGGGTCGCCGGAGTCACCGGCGTCGTCGACCAGATCACGGTCAGCGACGCGTCGGTCCGCCCGGCCCAGTACGTCCCGCAGGTCGCCATGGGTGGCCATCTCGGCCACGGCGGCGCGGTCGGCGGCGCTCCGATCGGGCTCGACGGCACGACGGGCGGGGTTGTCTCCGGCCCGATGGCTGGCGGCATGGTCTCTGGCCCCGTCACCGACGGCGGCCCGCTCCCCGAAGGTCCTTCCGGTGGCGCCGGCGGCGGCGCCGGTGCGATGCAGGGCCCGCCGAACTACGCCTGGCCCAGCTACGCCCCCGCCGGGAACTTCTCGGCCGTCGGCTACCCGACCGCCTACCCCTGGCAGGCCTGGCCGAACATCGGCCCCTTCTATCCCTACCCGGAAGTCCCCCTCGACTGGCGGGCGGTCACCCTCCGCTGGGACGACGGCATCTGGTGGCTCGACTTCAAGAAGCACTACACCCGGCCGTTCTTCACCCCGTATCCGTTCGGCATCTTCGCCTACTGATCCGGCCTGACGAGCGAGCGGTCTGACTTCCACGGCCGACCGGGTCCTTCCCGGTCGGCCGTCTTTTTGCGCGCTCAGCTCTTCTGAGACTCACGGGTGAGCCGCCGCAGCCGGCCGAGGTGCCCTGGGACGAGACGGAGCTGCGGGAGCGACTGAAGTCGATGGGGCCGGCTCGAGACCCAGCAGGTTCCGGCGGATGAAATCGTGCTGGAGCTTGGCGTAGTGGCCGCTCATGATCCCGTGCCGCGAGCCCGGGTAAATCATCAGCTCGAAATCCTTGTTCGACCTCTGAAGCTCCTCGACGAACCGCATCGTGTTTCGCACCGAGACGTTGTCGTCGACCTCGCCGTGGACGATCAGCAGCTTGCCGTGAAGGTTTCTCGCGGCCTCGACCACCGACGACTTCTTGTAGCCCTCGGGGTTGTCCTGCGGGAGCCCCATCAGGCGTTCGGTGTAGATCGAGTCGTAGTCGTGCCAGTCCGTCACAGGCGCTCCGGCGATGCCGCAGGAGAAGAGGTCGGAGTGGGTCATGGCGTAGGCCGTCATGTAACCGCCGTAGCTGTGGCCGGTCATGCCGATCCTCGAGCCATCCACGTAGGGCTTTTGCTTGAGCCAGGCGAGGGCGTCCTTGATGTCCTCCAACTCCTGAACTCCGAGCTGTTTGTACGCCGTGAAGGCCGAAACCTGTCCCTTGCCGCTGGCCGGTCGCGGGTCGACGCGGAAAACGATAATCCCCTCGGACGCCAGCGCCTGGTCGTTGATGCGTCCAGCGGCCCAGACGTCGTTGACGACCGGCGTGTGCGGACCGCCGTACGTCGTGAACCAGACGGGGTGTTTGACCGTCGCGTCCATGTCGGCGGGAAGCGTTAACTCGCCCTCCAGGATGAATCCGTCGCGGGCAGGAATCTTCACCCGCTCCCGAGGCCCGAAGCGGAAGTCCTTGATCTTGTGGACCGGATTCGAGTCCACCGTCCGGACCGTAGAGCCGTCGGACGCAGTCAGCCGCACTCGGGACGGCGTCGTCAGGTCGGACCAGGTCGAGATAAAGTACCGCCCATTCGGGCTGTGGGTCGTCTGGTAGCTACCCGTCCCCGACGTGATCCGCTCGACTGACTCTCCGGGCTTCACCCGGTAGAGTTGCGTCGACATCGGGGCGTCCTTCGTGCCGAGGAAGACAACCTCGCCCGTCTTGGCGTCAAAGTGCTGGATCGACCGGACTTCCCACTCGCCCTCCGTCAATCTTCCCTGGGGCGAGCCGTCGGCCGCATAGCGATAGAGGTGCGGCCAGCCGTCGCGGCTGCTGAGCCAGAGGAATGAGCCGTCCTCCAGGAACGACGGGGCGGTCGGCGAGAATATCCAGGCCTTGGTCTGATCGCGGAAGAGGACGTGAGGCTTGGAACCGTCGACTGGAACGTCCAGGAGGTCGAGCCAGGTCTGCACGCGGTCCTGTACGCAGGCCAGAGCCGACTTTGAATCGGGACGCCAGAACAGGGCGCTGATGAGAAACGCGTTGGAAGAGTACTCGGACAGATCAGCCCACTGGACGGGTCCCCCTGCGGCGGACACGATGCCGAGCCGCACCTTGGGGTTGGGCTCGCCCGAGCGCGGATAGCGGTTGACCTCGACCGTTCGCTTCGACGAGTCCTCGTCATGGAGCATGGTCAGAGTCGGCACCTCGGCGTCGTCGAACTCCAGGAACGCGATGCGCTGCGAATCCGGGCTCCACCAGTAGGCCGACCACGAGCGGTCGAAGATCTCCTCGAAATAGACCCAATCCGCGCGGGCGTGGCGAAGATCGTCCTTACCTCCCGTCGTCAGGGCCCGATCAACCGGATTGTCGACGTCGACGACGTGCAGGTCGTAGTTCCGCACGAACGACACGCGCTTGCCGTCCGGACTGAACTGGGGATCGGTCTCGTCGCCGGGGTCGTTGGTCAGGCGGACTCCCTTCGTCCCGTCGAGCGCGACGTAGTAGAGGTCGTGCTCATGCTCGAACAGCAGAGCCTTCTTGCCCGCGTCGAACTTCGTCGCCCCCGACGAGCGAGCGAATCGCCCGCCGCCGCCTCCGCTGCCTCCCGACGCCAGACGTCGAGCCAGCCCCGGCAGGGCCTTGGCGTCGAGGCCCTGGATCCGCTTGAGCGACTCCAGGATCTTGTCCGAGTTGAGGAACGGCTCGGCGCGACCCGTGAGAGCTTCGATTTTCAGAGGGCCGTTCTCGCCGGCCCTCAACCAGTGTTCGTCATCGAGCCATTCGACGGAGACCGGCGATCCGGAGAAGCCGAAGGCCCCGCCTTCGACGACCCCCCGGTCGTCGAAGCGGATCGTCTTGGGCGGCGTCCTCTCGCTGGCGAGGTTGTCGGCGGCGGTCGTCAGCAGGGGAGTGGACTTCAAGAGGCGGACGACGGGGAAATCGGCTCCGGCTGCGACCCCTGCGAACTTCCGCCAGGTCGCCAGGCCGTCCTCAGAACGAGGCTCCAGCAAGTAGGCCGCCAGCGCGCCGAGGGGTTGAGCGTCCTTCACCACGAGAGTGCCGGCGGCGATCCGCCGGGTCTCGGTGCGCGGCGTCACCATCAACGAGGTTACGTCCTGGCGGTCCCAGCCGCGGGTCTCGGCTCGCTCGACCTCGTCCACGCGATACGCCTCGACCTCAAGGTCCAGATCCTCGCGCAGCTCCTGAACGTCGATCCCATGGCGTTGAAGGAGGGCGACGGCCTCCGACTGGTCGGGAGGTAACAGGTAGGCGAACGGGCGGACGACCGATTCGGTGGTCTCGAAGTCGACCAGCACCTCGGCGGGGTAATCCTTCGGCTCATCAGTGGCGACGCGACGGCCGTCCTGCTCCTTCTCGACGAAGCCCTGGATCGGCTCCGCCCCCTTGAGCGCCCGGGGCTTCGTCCGCAACGCGACGCGACGCGGCTCCGCTGGGGTGGTCTCCTGCGCGGAGGAACGGGCGGCGTCGAGGAGCTTCTTGATTTCGTCCTTCTGGCTCGACGCGTATTTGAGGCACTCGCGGACGAAGTCGCGGGTGGCCAGAACGCGCGTTTTGTACGGTGCGTATGAGTAGGCCTCCGACAGAATCCCGATTCGATTGCGAAGCCCGACGTAGTTGGTGCCGAACCGCCCCAGGGCGGGGAAGCTCTCCCAACGGGCGTGATCTCCGCCGAAGGAACCATAGTAGTAGACCTGCTGTCCGGTCGCCTTCTCGTAGGACTCGGTCAGCGCGGGGAACATCTTCGTCCGAGCGAAATCGATCAGCGAGGGATCGCCGGCCGGAACGCGAGGGCCTTCATAAGTGATCGTGTAGCGGTGGTGCGAACCGTTCGTCGTGTGGGTGTCGATGAACAGGTGCGGATTCCACTCGTTGAAGAACTGAACGAGAGCGCGAGTCTCAGGGGCTTCCAGCTTGATGAAGTCGCGGTTGAGGTCCAGGCTGCGGGCGTTCCCCCGCGTTCCCATCCCTTCCTCGGGCCCGACCTGACCGGGGCGGTTGTCCTTCGACATCCGGTCGTTGCCGTCCGGGTTGTAGATCGGGGCGAAAACGACGATCAGATTCTTGAGCAACTCGGGATGAGGCTCGGCGATCAGTTCGCGGGCGAGCATCGGCAGGGCTTCCTTGCCGCAGACCTCGCCGCCGTGGATGTCGCCGATCGCCAGGACGACCAGCTTGCCGGAGCGAGCGGCCTCGGCCGCGTTCACGACGGGAGGGTCGGCCAGGATCAGCAAGGGGAGGGATCGTCCCTCCTCGGTTCGGCCCAACTCGGAGAAGCGAGCGATCGGCGACTTCGCGGCAAGCTTCCGGCAGAGGGCGACGACGTCCTCGTGCCGGGCAGTCGCTTTGTAGTCGCTTTTCTCAGCGACCGTCGCGAGTTCATCAACCGGATTGACGGGAGCCTGAGCCGTCAGGGCGAACAGCAAGACCGACGTGACGAGCATCGCCGCGTGTTCCTCTTCGAGTTGGTGCGAATCATGGAAGCGAGTCGAGAGAGGCTCTTGGGAGAGGAGGGCCGGGAGCGGACGAGAGGACGTGCAAACCGTCCGGCGCCGGTCGCCCCACGCTCTTCTGCCCTGAAGGGGCGGTCGCCTGGATCATGTGGAGCGATGATCCTGGAGCCGGTCGAAAGTCGTCGGAGCTTGAAAGCGTCTCAGACGCTGGACCGCAAGAACACGCCGGTTGCTTGCAGATCCGACGACCTTCGCCCGATTCTTCGGGCCGCCGTCTCCGAACAGGAGTTGGGGGCCCGAAGGAATCCGGCCTGGCCGCACTCGATGGTTCGACGCGGCCTCTTTCTCAAGCAGGTGACCGGCGAGCGGGTCTCACTCGTCGTCGTCGCCGCTGTCGTCGTCGTCGTCGACTTCGACCTCGGGCTCATCATCGTCCTCGATTTCCTCGTCCTCCTCGACGGCCGCCACAACGGCCTTGGCCGGCTTAGCGGCCGACTTGGCACGGGACGGGGCGACCTCGGTCCGGGGGATGGAGGCGCCGATGCCGGGAGCGTCGGCGGGCATCTCTTCCTTGGACCGCTGGACGAAGTGGGTGCCCTTCCCCTTGGCCGTCAGTTCGGCCGCGCGGGCTTCAGCGGCTTCCTTCTGGTTGTATTCGAAGGTTCCGACAGCCTTGTAGGCGTCGTTCATGACGACCCAAACGACCTTCATGCGGGCGGCCGGTTTGGGGGCGCGGGCGGACTTGGCCTTGGACTTCGTCGGAGCCTTGGCCTTCTTCTTGGGACGTCGTGTAGAAACCTCATCGTCGTCGTCGTCGAGTTCAACGACGTCTTCGGTTTCGTCCTCCATCGGGTCGAGAGGCTCAGCCGCCTCGCTCTGACGTCGCAGTTCCAGTCGATTCAGCGGTTTCCCAGCCATGAAACCGTCCCTCGGGTCTCGGAAGAAGGAGCAACAAGGCGTCGCCTTGCGGAGAGTCTTGCAACCCTTGCCGGGCCTTCCCGGCGGGGCGCATACGATCCCTCAGCTTACTCCAACGCACGAGTTTCCGACAAGCCGGAGGCCTGAGAGGGGTTCTGGAGAGCAGTTCGCGCAGGCTTTTCAAGAGCAGGAGCGGCCTTCTGGAAGGGCTTTGAAAAAATGTAAAAGCCGTCCGTCGCGAGTGCCGACGCGATTTCGACTTATGGGCTTTTTCGCTCTTGCCGGGATCCGAACGACGGGATAGAAACTGCCCCAGAACGGGGCCTGAAAGGGCCCGAGTCCGCCAGGGAGATCGCCTTGAAAGCCGAAGTCCGCCTATCATACTTGATCGTACGAATGGGGGCCTCGGCATTGATCTTCTTCGGAATCGTCGGTCGCCGTGAGGCTCGCAGAATCGGTCCGTTCGCCGAGAGGCGGCGGAGCGTTGGAGGAGTTCTCGCGCAATGATCGTCCGTCCGATCGCCGGAGGCGTGGAAGTCCTCGCGCCGGCGAAGCTGAACCTGTTCCTGGAGGTGCCGAGGCGAAGGTCCGACGGCTACCATGAGGTGGAATCGCTGATGGCGGCCGTCGACATGTTCGACGAGCTGACCTTCCGCGAGGACGAAGGTGGGGCGATCGCGCTGGAGTGCGACGACCCGAGCCTCCCGGTCGACGGCCGGAACCTGGTGGTGCGAGCGGCTGAGCTTCTGAAGTCGGAAACAGGCTGCGCGAAGGGTGCGCGGATCTCCTTGAAAAAGGTGATCCCAGCCCAGGCGGGCCTGGCCGGCGGGTCGAGCGACGCAGCGGCGACGCTGGCGGCGTTGGACCGCCTCTGGGATCTGAGGACGCCCAAGGAACGACTCGCCGAGTTGGCGGGGCGGGTCGGCAGCGACGTGGCTTTCTTCCTGGACGGTCCGATCGCGGTCTGCCGCGGCCGGGGCGAGCTTGTGGAAGCCGTGTCCCTGACGTCCCCCCTCTCATTCGTGCTGGTCGCTCCGCGCGTCGGCCTGAGCACGGCCGACGTGTACCGTCGTCTGACGCCGCCGCGAGAGCCCCGAGCGATCCAGCCGGTCCTCGACGCGCTGGCCCTGAAGAGCCCCGAAGATCTGGGACGGAGCCTGTTCAACCGGCTCCAGCCCGTCGCCGAATCGATCTGTCCGGAGCTCGTCGCCGTGCGAGACGCTCTGGCGGGATTGAGCCCGCTGTTGTGCGGGTCCCTGATGAGTGGCAGTGGTTCAGCCTATTTTGGGATCGCCCGCGATCCCGCCGCGGCGGACCGCGTCGCGGAAGCCCTCAAGCCGCTCGGACTAGGATTGGTCCGGGTCGTGACCTGCGGCCCCTGAGCAGAGAACGCCTCGTAAAGGAGTACCGGCTGTGGAGATCACCGAAGTTCGCATCAAGCTCATGGAAGACAACTCGGGGAGCAACGAGCGGCTGCAGGCTTTCTGCAGCATCACGTTCGACGACATGTTCGTCATCCGCGACCTGAAGATCATCGAAGGGGCCAAGGGCTTCTTCGTGGCCATGCCTTCCCGCAAGCTGACTGACCGCTGCCACAACTGCGGCACCAAGAACCACCTGCGGAGCCGATTCTGCAATCAGTGCGGATGTCGGCTCGACGAGAACCGCGCTCTGCGCGACGCCGATGGGCGCGCCAAGCTCCACGCCGACATCGCCCACCCGATCAACTCGACCTGCCGCGAGAAGATCCAGGCCGCCGTGCTCGCCTCGTACGCCGAGGAACTCGAGCGGGCCAAGATGCCGGGCTACGTGTCGCGGTACGACGACTACGAGACCGACGACTTCGAGATGCCGTACGAAATCCACGGCCCGGCCGTGCACGCCGCCCCCGAGCCGCCGCTCCGTCGGAGCCCGCTCCGCGGCCACACGCAGCACGCTCGCGGCGGTCAGTCGATCCTCCGCGGCCCTCACGTCTCCCAGCGGAAAGAATCGTCCGAGGGGAGCATGACGTCCGACCAGCGGGAATCCTCGTTCGGCAACGGCATCTGAGCCGCTGACTCGATCCAATCAGGGCCCGACGCGCAGCCTCTCAGAGGTCTGCACGTCGGGCCTTTTTTTTGCGCCGACGGTGGCGTCGTCCCAACGCCAGGGCCCATAATAGGTCTGGAACGACATACGTACGAGACGCCGGATCGTACCCGGGAGCCCTCCCCATGGCGAATGACGCGGCCGCCGATCCCCTCGTGGAAGATGCGCCTCCGGGATCGCCGACGCCGTCTGGGAAGCGTCCCCTGATCGGGCGTTTCACGAGGCGCTTCCTCTTGATGGCGGGACTAACGTTCGTGGGCTTCTTCGCCTCCCTTTACGCGCTCCAGGGGAGCATGATCTTCCCGGGCTCCTCGACCCAGGGCCGACCCGAATCCGTCGTCCGCGCCGCGCCCGACGAGGAGTTGCTGCGGCTCCCATCGCCGGGCGGCGAGATCGTCGCCCTCTTCGCGCCGGCGCAGTCGCCCGCGGGTGCTCCCTTGTCCGACGCGGCCGACCGCCCCGCGCTCGTCTTTTTCTACGGCAATGCGATGTGCCTCGCCTACTCGGTCCCCGAGGTCGATCGTTTCCGGCGGCTGGGGATCAACGTGATCGTCCCCGACTATCTCGGCTACGGCATGAGCGGCGGCAAGGCCTCTGAGGTCGGTTGCCGCCAGGCGGCGGAGGCCTGCTACGCTTTCCTG
This sequence comes from Paludisphaera rhizosphaerae, assembly GCF_011065895.1. NCBI lineage: Bacteria > Pseudomonadati > Planctomycetota > Planctomycetia > Isosphaerales > Isosphaeraceae > Paludisphaera > Paludisphaera rhizosphaerae. The sequence continues at coordinate 37,532 of NZ_JAALCR010000013.1, forward strand.
AAGTCGCGGAAATTCCCGGCCGGACGCATCTTCGTCGGCGGCTGGTCGCTGGGCGGGGCGGTCGCGATCGACCTGGCCTCCCGAGAGGAAGTCGGCGGGCTCTTCGCGTTCAGCACCTTCACAAGCACTCGCGACATGGCCCGGACGTTCTTCCCGATCGCACCTCCCGCCGGCTTCTTCAAGGACAAGTTCGAGAGCCTCGAGAAGATCGCCGCGATCAAGTGCCCCATCCTCCTGGGACACGGTCGTCGAGACCCGCTCGTCCCGTTCGCGATGTTCGAACGCCTCTCCGCCGCCTGCTCGAATCCTCCGGCGAAGCTCGTCCTCGATCGGGCCGAGCATAACGACTTCCTCGACCTCGGCGGAGGGGCTCTCGACCGAGCCGTGACGGATCTCGTTTCGAAGCCCAAGCCCCGGTAGGGCGTGCGTATCCAGGAGGTTGCCCCTGCGCCGTTCACGCGGCTTCTGATTCAGACGGAGCCCGTCGATGGAAGACTCCGACGAGGACGTGACGCGGATCCTCGAGAAGATCCACGAGGGCGACTCGGACGCACGTCAACGACTGGTCGAGCGCGTCTACCGTGAATTTCGCGAGATGGCCGCCCAACTGATGCGGGGCGAGCGCGCCGGCCACACGCTTCAACCCACCGCCCTGGTGAATGAGGCGATGGTGCGCATGCTGGGCGACGAGGTGATCGACCGCGCCGCCGACCGCCGTCTGCTGTTCGCCAGCGTCGCCAACGTCATGCGTCAGGTGCTCGTCGATCACGCCCGGAAGCGTCGCACCCAGAAGCGCGGGGGAGGACGCACCCGCCTCGCGCTGGACGCGGTTCTCGAGTCGTTCGAGGATCGAAACATCGACGTCCTGTCCCTCCACGAAGCCCTTCAGAGGCTGTCCGAGTTCAGCCCCCGGCAGAGCGAGGTGGTCTCGCTTCGATTCTTCGGGGGTTTGACGATGCCGGAAATCGCCCAGGAACTGGGTTGCTCGTTGAGCACCGTCGAGGCCGACTTCCGCACGGCTCGCGCCTGGCTGCACGCCGAACTGGCGAGGGAGCCGCGGTGACGCCGGAGCTCTGGCGTCTGATCGAGGCTCGCTTCCAGGAAGCTCTCGCCTTGGAGGGAACCGCCCGCATCGAGTTCCTGCACGACCTCCGACGCGATTCCCCCGATGCAGCGGATGAGGTTGAGCGGCTCCTGGAGCACGATCGAGCTGCCTCGGCGGACTGGTGCGACTTGCTGCCGCCAAACTCTGGCCGGCCAGAGACGGCATTATCCGTGACCCTTCGGGTCCTCGACGGCCCCCACGCCGGCGAGTCGTTTACGTTCCACGGGCATGACACATTCGTGGTAGGCCGATCGCGAAAATCCTCCTTCCGATTGCCGGAGGCGGATATGACGCTTTCACGCTTTCAGTTCCTGATTGAGGTCAATCCCCCGATCTGCCGCCTGGTCGACATGGCCAGCACCAACGGCACGCGCGTCAACGGCCGTCGCGTCGACGTTGCCGAGTTGGATGACGGCGATGTGGTCCGGGGCGGGCGTACGAGCTTCGGCGTCTCCATCAACCGGGGTGGAAACTCGTCCTTTATCCCGCTCCCTCCTCATTCCGACGCCGCGCCGGCCTCGCCGACCCAGGACGAATTCCCCGCCGTACCGGGATTTCGGCTTGAGCGGTTGCTGGGAGAGGGAGCGACGGGGGCCGTCTATCTCGGCCGCGACGTTTTAGGAGAGGCAGCGGCGGTCAAACTCATCTCGCCGGCTGCGCTCGGGGCCCCAGGGGCCGTCGCACGATTTCTCCGCGAGGCGACCATTCTCAGGCGACTGGAACATCCGGGCATCGTCGGCTACAGAGCGATCGGCAAAGCAGGAAGCCAGCTCTACTTCGCCATGGAATACGTCGATGGTTCGGATGCGACGTCTCTGGTCGATCGCCAGGGGCCGCTGAATCCTCGCGAAGCCGTGAGGTTGATGACGCCGATCCTTGACGCTCTGACCTACGCCCACTCGGTCGGCTTCGTCCATCGCGACGTCAAACCGTCGAATGTCCTTGTCGGTTGGTGTCATGGCGAGGAGGTGGTAAAGCTCGCTGATTTCGGGCTGAGCCGGATCTACCAGGAGTCGACTCTTTGCGGCCTGACGATGACTGGCTGCGGCGGCGGCACGACCGGGTTCACTCCTCCCGAACAGGTCGTCGATCTGCGCTCGGCGGGGACTCACTCCGATCAATACGCGGCCGCGGCGACTCTCTACTACCTTCTCACCGGGACCACCATCCACGACTATCCCGCGACGATCCAGGGTCGACTTCGCAAGATCCTGAACGAGGACGCGGTTCCGTTGCGCTCCCGACGCGAGGACGCGCCGGTTGCTCTCGCTTCGGTCGTCGATCGCGCGCTCTCCCGCGAGCCGACCGACCGTTATCCAAGCGTCACGGCTTTCCGCGAGGCTCTCGTCGAGCATTGTGGCGACGGGTGACCAGTCCATCGATCAGGCGGCGGGCTTCTGCAATCGTGCGAGACGAAGAGCCGGCGGAGGGGCGACGCCCCAATGTGAGGGGCTCGTCATTCCGGTGCTCGTTCCTCGGGACGAGGCCGCTGAGTCCATCGCTCGGCGATCGCAGTAATTCCGAAACCGACGCAGGAAAGAGAGAGTCTCGAAGTCGGCGAAGCCCGCCGCTCCGAGCCCCCGAAGCGCCCACTGATCAGCGGCGAACTCCTCGTTCTCCGGGTGCGGCGACCCCACCTTGGCCGCCGACTCGTCCACGTCGTCTCCAGCCGGGAGGCCGTGCCCCAGGTCGATGTGCGCGATCTCATGTCCGATGACGAACGCCAACTCAGCCTCGTCCGCGACCAGCGAGAACAGGCCGCGAGTCAGATAGACGTATCCGCCGGAATGTGAGAACGCGTCGACTCCTTCCGAGTCGAGAATGATGAACCGGTAATCGCCGTTCTTTCGGGCGCAGTTCTTGAGCGAGGCCTCGGCCGCTTCCGCCACGCGGGCGGCGAGTTGGGGATCCTCAACCGCTCGGCGGCCCTTCATGAATCGCTCATGAATGAGACGCCCACGAGTCGCCTCGTCCATGACGACCGGCGTTTTCTCAGGAGCCGCGACCGTCGACTCCACGTCCTCCTCGATCGAGACCGGTTCCGGAGTGCTTGGAGTGTCGCGAACGGCTCCAGAGTTCGGCGGAATCGGCTCGGACTTGTCGACGGTCGAAGCCGGACGCGTCAACGGGAGCGACATCGAAGCGATTCCCAGCAATCCGACGGCCGCCAGTAGAGTTAGGCCAGCAATCCGACGTCCCCGCGAGAGACCCACCTGGCTCGCCTTCGCAGCATTCGGAGCAGGCGTCGACGTTCCCGGAGCGTTGTCGTTGTTCGGGAAGAGACCGCGAAGCCGCCGCGCTTCGATCCAGGAAGGAAGCCCTTCCCGCCAGACGAGATCCATCGGCTGGATCATCCGGGCCGTCGCCAGCGATCGGAGCTGCTGGTCGGAGACGGGCCCGTAGGTTCGTCCCTGGTGTTGGTACGACCATTTGGGCTTCGTTGCGAAGAGCCCCTGGATTCGCTTGGCCTTCACCCAGCGTCGAGAGCCCTGTTTCCTGACGAGGTCGTCGGGCTTCAGAACGCCGTCTCTCGCCAATCGCCGAAGCTGGGATGAATCGACCGGAGCCTCTGCCTTCGACTGGGTCGAGTAGTGCCATCGCCTGCTCATCGGTTGTCCCCCCAATATCAGCCGGGTTCCAGGGAGCGGTCTTCGACGAATCAGATCACTTGCCGTCGGCGGAGCTGGCGACCCTGAGGGTGGACCGATCCCCCTGCACGGCGAGTCCTCTCGCTTCCCGAAGCATCCTGAGCTGGGACGCCAGGAGCGGGTGCAGGGTGTTATACAGTTCGCGTTCGGAATCGGACGCGGCCGGGCTGAAAAGGAGCTTCGACCGCCGCATGAAGTCGACGAGTTCGCCGACGGTCGTCCCGCCGTAGTTGAGCATGTCCGCCAGAATCCGCTCAGCGCGGGCGTTGCGGAGGCACTTTGCGTGGGCCTCAAGGCCCCGGATGAACTCGCGAGCTGCGATGACGTCGGCCTTGTCGCGATCTGGGGCGATCCAGTCCAACCGGACGGTGAAGGACCGCAGGGCCTCCTCGATTTTCGCGACCGAATCGGCTCGAAGGTCGCCACGTCCAACGGCCTCGAAGGCGTTGGCCACCGCCCGACGGTAGAGCGAGCAAGCGTCGTCGAATCCAGGCTCCCGGAGAATCAACGGCCACTCGCCTCGTGCGAGAATCCGAGCACGCGAGATCACCAGGCCTTCGCTGGGCAAGGCAAGAGGGGCCCGGACGAAGGTTCCGCCCGGCACGGGGACGTTCAACGCGGTGATATCGCTGTAGGAAGGCCCCGCCTTTTCGGCCAGTTCCTTCACCAGAGCGTTCAGGGCGTCGCCATTGGCGACGTCACTGAGGTTTGGGTTCTCAAGCCGCCGCGTCTGGTTCGCGGATACTGCACGGCCCGCCCGCTCAGTCGCGCGGTGAAGCAGGTCGCGATGGCGGAGACTCGACTCGCGAGTCTGCATCTCCAACGCGTAGCTCTGCCGCATGAGGGTGTCGGTCAAGATGGAGTGGGCCGTGGCCGTGTTGAGGTTGAAACGGCCCGCACCGTCCAGGAATCGGCCCTCGCCGCGGAGCACGTCGCCCGCAAAGGTCGCTCCTGGGAACAACACCTCTGTTTGAGCCCACGCTTCCCGCGAGGCGAGCACCACGGCGACCGACAGGCAGGCGAGCTTTCCAATGTATCGCAACATCTCAGGTTCCCCCCAGCGGATCGGTCGCTCGGACCGATCCTTGTCCCGATTTTGGAGGCGACCTTTCGCCCCCCAACGTCGGAACTTGCGCGAACGCCGGAGGAAACCCTTGGCAAAATGCGAAAAAAATCTCTCGCGGGCGTAGCTTCCGCCCTAACCGATTATCCTATCGAAGGTTATCAGCGAAGCGACTCAACCGCGCCACGGAAGACCTTCAGGCCGTGACCCTCTCGGCCGAGCTTGTCGCCAAGGCGGGTCCAGCGGGGGTGGTGCAGGGGAGAGACGAAGCGTTCGGGGTGCGGCATGAGGCCGAAGATCCGGCCGGTGGGGTCGCAGACGCCTGCGGCGGCGAGCGGTGAGCCATTGGGATTGGCGGGGTAGTCCTGGGTGGGCCGCCCCTCGGCGTCGGCGTACTTCAGGACGATCCGGCCGGAGTCGTCAAGGGCCTGGAGTTCGCTGGGGTCGGCCAGCAGGAAGCGCCCCTCTCCGTGCGCGACGGGGAGATCCAGCGGTTCGGAGAACGATACGAACGGCGAGACCCCCGGCCGAGGGAGCAACGTCACCCAGCGAGCCTCAAACCGGGCCGATACGTTATGAGCAAGCGTGGCCGGCGAGGAAGCCTTCCCGTCTCCGCCGCCCGGGAGCAGCCCGCAACGGACGAGGACCTGAAAGCCGTTGCAGATCCCCAGAATCAGACCGCCGCGATCATGGAATCGGCGCAGGGCGTCGCCCAATCCGCGCGCGAGATGCGTGGCGAGGATCCGGCCGGCGCCGAGGTCGTCGCCGTAGGAGAACCCGCCGGGGATGGTCAGGATCTGAAACAGGTCAAGGACGTGGGGCTCTTCGAGCAACCGGCCGACGTGCCAGGTCTCGGGCCGGGCGCCGGCTAGGCTCCAGGCGGCGGCCGTCTCCTCGTCGCAGTTCGTTCCCGGCGCCCGCAGCACGATCACGCGAGGCGTGGCCATAACGATCTAGGTCCCTTTTCAGGCAGGATGCAATGCGTTCCGCCGCAGCGCGGCCGACTCAGAACGAAGATTCAGAGGCGCCGAAAGACGACGCTGACTGGTAGTCGCCCACGTCGGCCGCGCGGTAGGCGAGGCTTCGCCGGAGCAACTCGGACTCATACACCTGGACGACGAAGTCGGCCGCGATCTTCAGCCGGGACGAGGCCCCCTTGGCGGGAAAGTCGGCCGGCGACCCCTTGCGGAACTCGGCCACTCCGACGTGCTTGGAGCGGCTTTTGACGTAGTTGATTCCCGGAATCCCGTCGGCGTCGCCCGAGATCAGAAGGGCGATGTCGTAGGTGTCCTGAAGCGCCACCATATCCACCGCCAAACTGGTGTCGAGCCCCTTCTCGTTGACCGTATGGTTCAAGAGGTCGACCTTCCAGTGCCCTTCCTGGCGGATCTCGACGAAGTCGGTGGCTGACTGGACGCCGTGGTAGAATCGCTTCTTACGCTCCAGAGCCCGCCGCTTGCCCTCGTACCACTCGCGCGTCTCAGCGAAGCAGACGTTCCAGGCCTCTTCCAGGCGGCGATCCAGCGGAAGGTCCGGATTACGGCGGGCGGCGTCCTCGATGTAGGCGTCGCGGAGGCGGGGATTGACCTCGAACCGGGCGCGGAGACGAGCTTCCGCCTTGGGATCGTTAAGGTCCCACTCGTCCATCTTGCCTACGACGTACCAGTAGATCCGCGAGTGTTGCGCCGTGGGCCAGTTGGACCCCTCGGCGAAGGTGCGCCCCCAGAAGTGGACGCTCTGTTCGAAGACGTGGCGATAGAACGACCCGTAATCGTCCACTCGCAGGTTCAGATGCTTCAATACGCCGTCCAGATTGGACCCATCAACGAACGTGACAAACCTTAACATGGTGGGACTCTCCCGCTTTTACCACCGAGGCCATATCGATCATCTCATCCATAACCATGCGCCCGCGGACGGTCGCTCCATGACGATCTTTTGACTTACCAATCCAGAGGGCGGCGCCAGGCGTCTTCCAACTCGTCCAGCGATGCGTCGACGACGCGCTCGCCGGCGACGCCCTCGATCACCAACCGCGCCGCCTCGCCCGCTTCCGCCGCCTTCGTCACGCCCAGTCGAGCATAGGGGAGCCCTTCCAGGACGCCGGCGAAGTCCGACAGTAAGTCGGGCTCAACCTCGACCAGAAACCGCGAGGGCGTCTCCGAGAAGAGAATCGCCGCGTCGGAGCCGGCGGCGGAATCGCAGGGCACGTCCTTCAGCGAGATCGATGCGCCGATCCGGCCGGCGAAGGCGGACTCGGCCACCGCAACGGCCAGGCCTCCCTCGCTGAGGTCGTGGCAGCTTCGGATCAGTCCTCGAGCGATCGCCCGGTGAACGGCTCGGAACGTCGCGAGTCCAGCCGCCGGGTCGACGACAGGAACCGAGCCTCCTTCGAGCCCACACGTCTCGGCCCAGAGAGACCCGCCGAACTCCGCCCGCGTCGTCCCGACCAGAACGATCAGGTTCCCGGGCGCCTTGAAATCCATCGTCACGCAACGGTGGACGTCGGGGATCTGACCGATCGCGCTGATGAGCAGCGTGGGGGGGATCGCCAGGCTCTCACCCTCGTGCGAGTATTCGTTGTACAGACTGTCCTTGCCGGAGATGAACGGCGTCTTATAGGCCAACGCCATCTCCCGACAGGCCTGCGCGGCGCGGACGAGAGATCCGAGGGTCTCGGGCCGCTCTGGATTCCCCCAGCAGAAGTTGTCGAGCAGGGCGATGCGGTCGGGGTCCGCACCGACGGCCACGCAGTTTCGCACGGCCTCGTCGATGACGCAGGCGGCCATGGCGTACGCGTCGAGCCGTCCGTAACGGGGGTTGATCCCGCACGAGACCGCAAGACCCCGGTGCGAGCCGAGGACCGGCAGGATCACCGAGGCGTCGCCCGGTCCCCGCTCGTGTTCGCCTACAAGCGGCTTGACCACCGTCCGAGCCTGGACCTCGTGGTCGTACTGACGGACGATCCATTCCTTGCTGCAAACGTCCCAGTGGCTCAGAATCTTGAGCAAATCGGCCGTGAAGTCGCCGGAGGGCGGAGTCTCGATCGGCCGAGCAGGAGACGGAGTGTACGTCGCGGAACGGACGACGTCCGGCCGACCCTCGTGGAGGAAGTCCATCGAGAGGTCGCCAACCACCTGGCCATGATAGCGGAGCGTCAACCGGCCGCTGTCGACGAACTCGCCGAGATCGGTGGCCTCGACGCCCTCCATCGAGCAGAGGTCTCGGAATTCTTCCCAACTCTCCGGCGGGACGGCCAGGACCATGCGCTCCTGGGCCTCGGAGATCCAGATTTCGGTGTAGGAAAGCCCCTGATACTTCAGCGGCGCGTTTTCCAGATCGACGACGGCTCCGGACTCGGCGCCCATCTCGCCCACGGCTGAGCTGAACCCGCCGGCGCCGCAGTCGGTGATCGCGCGGAAGAGGCCGCGGTCGCGGGCCTGGACGATCACGTCCAGCACCATCTTCTCCGTGATCGCGTCGCCGATCTGCACTGAGCCGCCGGAGACGGATTCGCTCTCGCTGGTCAGTTCGACCGAGGAGAAGGTCGCGCCGTGGATGCCGTCCCGGCCGGTCCGGCCGCCGATCGCCACGATCCGATCTCCGGGCTCAACGCTCTTGAACGCCTTCCCGCGCGGAATTACGCCCACGGTCCCGCAGAAGACGAGAGGGTTGCCCAGATAGGCCGGGTCGACGACGAGGGCTCCGTTGACGGTGGGGATCCCCATCCGGTTGCCATAATCCCGAACGCCCGCGACGACCCCCTTGAGCACCCGTTTGGGGTGGAGGACTCCCGCCGGGAGTTGGTCGGGCGGCAGGTTCGGCGGAGCGACGCAAAAGACGTCGGTGTTGCAGATCGGCTTGGAGCCCAGGCCGGTGCCGAGCGCGTCGCGGATCACGCCGCCGATACCCGTGTTGGATCCGCCGTAGGGGTCGATGGCCGACGGGTGGTTGTGGGTCTCAACCTTGAAGCAGACGTCGAAATCGTCGTCGAACCGGACGACGCCGGCGTTGTCGGAGAAGACGCTGACAAGCCAGTCGAGCCCCAATTCCTGGGTGGCGGAGAAGATCGTCCGCTTCAGGAGGTTGGGGATCGGGGTGCCGTCGAAATCGATCCGGCCTCGGAGCGTTTTGTGCGAGCAGTGCTCGCTCCAGGTCTGGGCCAGGGTCTCCAGCTCGCAGTCGGTGGGGTCGCGGCCGAGGTCGCGGAAATGCGCCTGGATCGTCTTCATCTCGGCCAGGCTGAGCGAGAGCTGGCCTTCCTTGCTGGTCTTCAGCAGCTCCGCGTCGTCCATCTCGCGGATCGGGACGACGATCAGGGCGAATTGGTAAGGCTTGCCCTGGCCGAGGTGGTCCAGGCTCATCGGACCGACGACGGCCTGCTCAACGGCGTCGTTGGCAAGGACGCGCTGGATGAGACGAGGCAGCAGGTCGGCCGGGCCTTCGATTCGATAGCTGCGGACGCTTCGGGCGCCGTCGACGGAGTATCCCAGATCTCGAAGCAGCGCCAGCGCGCTCTCGGCCTCGGGATCCGTGACGCCAGGCTTTGGGAAGACGTGGATCAGGGCGTCCCCGACCGCTCCCGAGGCGGCAGGGCAGGATTCCACGCGGAACTTCTCGACGACAGGGTCGACCAGCACACGACGGGCGGCGTCGCTCACGTCGTCGGCGGAAAGCCCTCCCTCAACGAGGAAGCCGCGGCTGGCGGCGACCTTCCAGGGGCCGGGGAGTCCGGATTCCACCGCCTCCTGGGCGATGCGAAGGCCGGTCGAGTCGGGTTGCCCGGGGGCGGGTTCGATGTCGAGGTGCCAGAGCATGTTCGATGTCAACGCCAGAGGGGGATTTCGAAGGTCGACAAGTGAAACGGCGACGAATTCGTCGGGGAGTCGGGCGGCCGATCGGTTGGTGCGGATCAGACGCTGGGGGGCTGCTGGGCTTCGAACGACGCGCGGCGCGATCGAGCGTCGCTCCACCATCGGCGGATGGCTTCCTCGTCATCGTTCATCAGGGCGTACTTGAGAGCGGCGAGGCGGTCCTGAAGCTTGCCGACGGCGTTCATCAAGGGGCCGCGGTTCTCGCGGAAGATGGCCGTCCAGAGTTCGGTGTCGGCGCCGGCCACTCGGGTGCAGTCGCGGAAGGCGCCGGCAGCCAGCGGATGCCAGTCGGCCGGGACGGCGCCAGCAAGTGCGGCGGCCAGGGCGTGGGGCAGGTGGCTGGTAAAGGCCACCACCTCGTCATGCTCGGCCGGTCCCATCTCGACGATCCGGCAGCCCAGCCCCGACCAGAACGTGCGGGCGCGGCGAAGACGACCGGGAGGCGTTCGGGTCGTCGGCGTCAGCACGCAGACGCGATCGCGGTAAAGGTCGGCTCGAGCGAAGGCGGCTCCAGAACGCTCGGAGCCGGCCAGGGGATGGGCGGCGACGAACATCCCGGCGGCGCGAGGGCTCTTCTCGACGGCTTCCACGATCGCCCGCTTGGTACTGCCGGCGTCCGTGACAAGGGCTTCCGGTGGTGCTGAGTCCGCGGCCCGCCGGACATCCTCGGCCACACGGCCGACGGGCGTGCAGACGACGACGACGTCGGCCTCGGCGACCCCCCGAGCCAGGTCGGTCGTCGCTCGGTCGATCGCGCCTCGCTCGCGGGCGACTTCCAGGCTTGCGAGATCCCGGCCGACGCCGACGACCTCCTTCGCGAGTCCCCGAGCACGGAGCGCCATCCCGATCGACCCGCCGATCAGCCCTACGCCCACGACGGCAACCGTCCCCAAGCCTTCCAAGAGTCCACGCCCTCAGCGTTGTTGCAATCCTTAGATCACCACGTCGTTACGACCAGAAGCAAAGCTGTGAACTTCCGCCGACTTCGCGGCCTCTTCATCTTAACGACGCCATGAGACCGCGACGAGACCGATCCGCACGATCCGAGGGCGCTCTCAGGGATGTACGGTCGGCATCAACGCCTGAAGCGCGTCTCCCATCGCCTGGGCGGATTTCCAACGATCCTTGGGTTGTTTCTGGAGGGCCTTCATGAGAATCCGCTCCAACTCCTCGGGAGCGTCGGGCCGAAACGCGCGAAGCGGGATCGGCGGGGCCTCCAGAATCAGCTCATACGAATTGGCCTGGCGGGGGTTGAAGCCGAAATACGGGTACTCATTGGCCAGGAGATAGTAGAGCGTGGCGCCGGCGCTGTAGATGTCGGCCGGTTCCTTCACGTCGCGGAACTCGCGAATGTGGTCAGGGGAGAGGAACCCAGTCGAGCCGCCGACCTCTCCCTGCCTGGTCATGCTGGAGAAGAGGTTGCCTTCCGCGAAGCTCTTGGCGAGACCAAAGTCCGAAAGCTTGACGCGAGGTCGGTGAGTCGGCCCCATCACCAGGAGATTCGACGGCTTGACGTCCCGATGGACGTATCCCTTGGAATGGGCGTACGCCAGTGCGGAGAGCAGTTGCCGACCGATTTGCACGACCGTCGAAACCGGCAACGGCCGATACTGCCGCGACCACTCCAGTGCGTTCTTACCGTCGACGTATTCCATGACCAGTTGGAAGACGCCGTCCAGCTCGAACAGGTCGTAGAACGCGACAATCCCCGGATGGCCCTGGCCCGCGGGGGTGAGAAGATTCTTGAGGACGTGGATCTCGCGACGGAAATACTTCAACGCCTTTTCATCGGCCGAAGCGTTCGTCAGCAACATCTTAACGGCGACTCGGCGACCCGTGGAGAGCTGCGTGGCCCGGTAGACTTCGCCCATCCCTCCCTCGCCGATCAGTTCTTCGATGAGGAAGTCAGGGTGCGTTTCGGGGAACTGACGTCGTCGATTGCGGCAGTTCAGGCAGAGATCGGCGTCCGAAGGGTGGACGTTCAGCGGGACTGCGAAGCCAGTCGACTCGTCGGAGTGCGAATCCCCTGGGGCCGGGGACGAGATCCGCGCCCCACAGCCCAGGCAAGTTCGACTCAAAACGGACTCCCCGCCTGAGGAGCCGTGGACCATCACGTGGAACTCGCTCTGGCCGGCGACGATTTCATCCCCTTCGCGAAGCGTGACTCGCTCGACGTGCAGGCCGTTGACCTTGGTGCCGTTGGTGCTTCCCAGGTCGACGAGTTGGTAGGCGGGTCCGCTGCGTTCGATCCGGAAGTGCTCGCGGGAAAGAAGCAGGTCTCTCGTCATGGGGAGAGCCGCGCGCGAGGAACGACCGACGATCATCGGCTCGGTCCCCTCGATTCGACGTTCCTCGCCGATGTGCGGCCCTGAGGTCACTCGCAACACCAAATCCATGCGGGTCTCCGCAACGCTCCCGTCACGATGCAGTCTTACATGGAGAATTGTAGCAAGGGCGCCAACCCCGATGAAACGGATTGGGCGCGGAGAGGCCGCACGGAGACGAAGGATCAGGAGACCGGCTGCCGATTCGCCAGTTCGCGAAGCGCGCGGAGGTCGACCTTGCCGGTCCCGGTGATCGGGATCTCCTCGACAGCGACGAAATCTCGGACCGACGGAATCCAGAGTCGCGGAACGCCGGCGGCGATCAAGCGGCGGTGGATCTCGTCGGGAGTCGCCCCCAGTTCGGTGTACAGGATGCAGAGCCGCTCACCATGCTTCGGGTCGGGGATCGACGTGACGGCCACCTGTTGTTCGTCGACGCCCGCAGCCGCCATCACGGCCGACTCGACCCCGAGGTGGGGAACCATCTCGCCGGCGATCTTGGAGAACCGGCTGATCCGATCCGTGATCGTCAGGAAGCCGTCCTCGTCGACGAAGCCGAGGTCGCCGGTGGCGTACCAGCCGTCCTTCAGAACTTTCGCCGTCGCCTCCGGCTTGCCGAGATAGCCGGCCATGACCTGCGGGCCCTTGATGCAGATCAGCCCCGTCGCGCCCCGAGGAAGGTCCTCGTTCGTGGTCGGGTCCACAGTCTTGACCAGGGTTCCGGGAACAGGAAGCCCAACGGTCCCGGGCCTGTTCGCATAAACGGTCCGACCGTCCGGAAGGACCTTGGACGAAGGGACGTTCACCGAGACCACCGGCGAAAGTTCGGTCGTGCCGTAGCCCTGCATCGGCTCGATGTTCAAGACGTCCTTGATCTCGCGATAGCACTCGTCCTTGAGCTTCTCAGCGCCCAGGATCAGGTGCTTGACCGTCTTGAACTGCTCGGGCCGACAGGCCTTCAGGTACATCCGCGCGAACGACGGGGTGCCGGCCACGAGCGTGACGGAGTGCTCCTCGCAGAGCTTGCCGATCGCCTTGGCGTCGACCGGGTTGAAGTGGTAGACGACCGTTTTGCCGAGCACCAGCGCCGTCCACAGGCCGATCGTGTAGCCGAACGAATGGAAGAAGGGAAGGATCCCCAGGATCACCTCGCGGTCGTCCAACTCGATCTGTTCGTGCACCTGGAGGACGTTGCTGAGGATGTTCCGATTCGTGAGCATCACCCCCTTGGGCTCGCCGGTCGACCCCGAGGTGAAGATGACCGTGGCGAGATCGTCCAGACCTCGGTTCTTCAGCCCCGGGAAGAAGCTGGAGAGCAGGGCCGTGGGGACGGCCTTGGCTACGAAAGCGGCCCAGAGCTTGTCAGAGGTCCGCACCCTCGCTGGGACGTCTTCCAGCATCAGCAGTTCGGCGGACGGCCGAATGTGGCATTTCTCCAGGACCCGGCCCGAAGTGATCACCCGCTTGATGCCGCACTGCTCGACGGCCGAGTCGACCATCGCCTGATTGGTCGTGTAGTTCAGGTTGACCGGGACCTTCCCCAGCAGGGCGATCGCCAGATTGGCTACCGCGGAGGGGACCATCGGCGGAAGCATCAGGCCGACGAATTCCTCGTCTCCAAGTTCGCGGGCCAGCACACGGCTCAACGCGGCCGCCCGAAGGAGCGTTTCGCCGCAGGTGAGCTTGGCGCCAGTACTGTCACGCATCGCCAGCCGACCGGGATTTCGCCGTACCTGGTCAACAAACGCGTGCAAAAGCGTACGCCAGGCCGTCGGCAGGGGAGAAAGCGGCCTGACAAAGCCATGGCTCTCGCCGGCCTTGGCGGAGCGATCTTCGGCGACCGTCTCGTCAGCGTTCATATCGGAACTCCCGAAACGGCCTCTAACATGCCCAAGGAACCTTACTTGGGACGAATCGACGGGACCGTCACTTTACGCGAACGGGAGAATCGCGGCAACCTCGCCCTGGGGCGAAACTCGCATGGATCCATCACGCGCGGGTCGCAACCTCGGTCAGGTCGACTTCGCTTCGTCGACGGCTTCCTGGTGAGAGAGCCGCCTGGAAAGCCGGTCACGGCTGACGACGACTCTGTAACCCGTTACAATGGCGAAGTCCAAAGCCGCCGGGTCGTCAATCCCACCGATGCGTTCGTCTCCTGTTCGAGGTCGTGGCGAGGAGTGATCGATGACTTGGCGCTCAGCTATCAGAGCGACTGCGGCCCTCCTGGTCTTCTCGGCTCCCCTCGCGCGGGCTGAAGAGAACACGCCTGTCAGCGGTTCCGTCCGGTTCAACCGGGACGTTCGAGGCATCCTCTCGGACAAGTGTTTCCAATGTCACGGCCCCGACGAATCCCAGCGCAAGGGGAAACTGCGGCTCGACTCGTTCAAGTTCGCGACGGTCCCCGCGAACGGCGGCGATCCGGCCGTCCTGCCCGGCAAACCTGACGACAGCGAGTTGATCCGGCGGATCACCTCGGACGATCCCGAGGAAGTGATGCCCCCTCGGAAGACCGGCAAGCCGGTGACGCCCGAGGAGGTGAAAGTCCTTCGCTCGTGGATCGCCGGAGGGGCCGAGTACGAGGGCCATTGGGCGTTCATCCCTCCCGAACGCCCGGCCGCGCCCGAGGTCGCTTTCCCCGGCTGGGTCCGGAACCCGATCGACGCGTGGATTTTGAAGCGGTTGGAGCGAGACAGACTGACGCCCTCGCCCGAAGCCGACAGGACCACCCTGATCCGCCGCCTGACGCTCGATCTCACCGGCCTGCCGCCGACGATCGCCGAGGTCGACGCCTTCCTCGCCGACGATCGCGCCGACGCTTACGACCGCCTCGTCGACCGCCTTCTCGACTCTCCCCATTATGGCGAGCGCTGGGGACGCGTCTGGCTCGACGCCGCCCGCTACGCCGACTCCGACGGTTACGAGAAGGACAAGCCTCGCACCGTCCATTTCTACCGGGACTGGGTCGTCTCCGCCCTCAACCGCGACCTCCCCTACGACGAGTTCATTACGGAACAGATCGCCGGCGACCTGCTGCCGAACCCCAGCCAGGACCAGGTCGTCGCGACTGGCTTCTTGCGGAACTCGATGATCAACGAGGAAGGGGGCATCGATCCCGAGCAGTTTCGCGTCGAGGCGATGTTCGATCGGATGGACGCGATCGGCAAGGCGATCCTTGGCCTGACCATCCAGTGCGCCCAGTGCCACACCCACAAGTACGACCCCATCCAGCAGGTCGACTACTACCGGATGATGGCCTTCCTCAACAACGTGGACGAGGCCGCCGTCGCCGTTTACACGCCCGAGGAATTGAGGACCCGAAACAAGATCCTCAAAGGGATCGTCGCGATCGAGGACGAAATCCGTCGCGAGACGCCCGACTGGGCCGATCGTCAGCGCTCCTGGGAGGAGTCCGTCCGAGAGCCAGGTCCATCCTGGAAGATCGTCCGAACCGACGTCGATCAGAACAACGGCACCGGCCAGAAACACACGCTGATGCCGGACGGCTCGCTGCTGGCCTCGGGTTACGCCCCCACGATCCACGACGACAGCTTCACGGCCCTGGAACCCGTCCCCTCGGTCGCGGCCGTTCGGCTGGAGATGCTCAACGACCCCGCACTGCCGCTGTCGGGACCGGGCCGATCCACCAAGGGGCTGTTCGGGCTGACCGAGTTCCACCTCTTCACCGCCCCCGCCGACCGGCCCAACGAGAGGAAAGAAGTCGCCATCGCCCGAGCGACGGCCGACGTGAATCCGCCCGAAACCCTGCTCGCGGCAATCTTCGACGACAAGAAGGGCCGACGCCGCGTCACGGGCCCGATCGACTTCGCCATCGACCGGAAGGTCGAGACGGCCTGGGGGATCGACGTCGGGCCGGGGCGTCGCAACGTTCCGCGCAAGGCTGTCTTCGTCCTGGACAAGCCGGTGTCGTTCCCGGCCGGAGTGATCCTGACGTTCCGTCTCGACCAGCACCACGGCGGCTGGAACAGCGACGACAACCAGAACAACAACCTCGGCCGGTTTCGGTTCTCCATCACCGACGCTCCGGACGCCACGGCCGACCCGATACCCGCGCGGGTTCGTGAAGCCCTGGCGGTCCCATCCGAAAAAAGGACTCCCGAGCAAGCCGCCGCCGTCTTCAGCGCCTTCCGAACGTCCGTTCCCGAATGGAAGGACGCCAACGATCGGATCGAGGCGCTCTGGAAAGAGCATCCGGAGGGGGCGTCTCAGCTCGTTTTGCGGGATCGCGAGCGGGTGACGCATCGGCTGGAGCGTGGAGACTTCCTCAAACCGGCGGAGACCGTCTCACCCGGCTTGCCGACCTTCCTTAATCCTCCGCCCCAGGTAGACGGCCCCTCGTCGCGTTTGACGCTCGCGAGATGGCTCGTCGACCGCAAGGCGCCCACGACGGCTCGCTCAATCGTGAACCGAGTTTGGCAGGCGTACTTCGGAACGGGCCTCACAGCGACGAGCGAGGATCTGGGCTCCCAGTGCGAGCCGCCGTCGCATCCGGAGCTGCTCGACTGGCTGGCCGTCGAGTTCATGGATCGCGGCTGGAGCTTGAAGACGCTGCATCGCCTCATCGTGGAATCGAGCACCTATCGGCAATCCTCACGGACGACCTCGGAGTTGACCGCGAAGGATCCGTTCAACCGTCTGCTCGCCCGCGGCGCCCGAGTCCGCGCCGACGCCGAGGTCGTCCGCGACGTGACGCTCGCGGCCGGCGGGCTGCTCGACCCGACCATTGGCGGGCCGAGCATCACTCCTCCCGCGCCGGCTTTCCTGTTCCAGCCTCCCGCCAGTTACGGCCCGAAGCCCTGGCCGGAGACCACCGGTTCGGCGAAATACCGGAGGGCTCTCTACACGTTCCGGTTCCGGTCGATCCCGTACCCGATCCTCCAGGCGTTTGACGCCCCCAACGCCGACTTCGCCTGCGTTCGCCGCAGCCGGTCGAACACGCCGCTCCAGGCCCTCGCCCTGTTGAACGAGCCCGTTTCGCTCGACGCCGCGCGGTCGCTGGCCGCGATCACCCTGAAGGACGGGGGAGCAAACGATGAGGAGCGGATCGTCTACGCGTTTCGTCGCTGCCTCGCCCGCAAACCCACCGCCGCCGAACAGAAGGTGCTGACCGACCTCCTGCACAAGCAGGCCGAGCGGTTCACCGCCGACGCGGCCGACGCCGCGAAGCTCTCGGGCGGAGCGTCGGCTTCACCGGTCGAGCACGCGAGTTGGACGGTCCTCGCCCGCGTGCTGCTGAACCTCGACGAGACGATCACCAAGGAATGAGCCCGGAGTTCCGACCATGAATTGCCAGGACCGTCTCCTCCGCGGCCACAATCCTCTGGATGTCTCACGCCGCTGGTTCCTCGGCCAGTGCGGCGTTGGGCTGGGCGCGATGGCGCTCCGCGAGTTGATCGCCGCCGACGCCACAGCGGGCTCGCCGGCCGCCTTCGACCCGATGGCTGTGAAGGCTCCCCACTTCGCACCCAGGGCGAAGCGGGTGATCTTCCTGTTCATGGCGGGCGGCCCGTCGCATCTGGAGTTGTTCGACAACAAGCCGCAACTGGCGAAATTCGACGGCACTCTGCCGCCCGCCGAATTACTCAAGGGCTATCGTGCGGCGTTCATCAATCCCGACGCGAAGTTGCTCGGCCCCAAGTTCAAATTCGCCAGGCACGGAGCTTCTGGGATCGAGGTCTCGGAACTCCTGCCGCATACGGCCGGAGTGGTCGACGATCTGACGGTGATCAAGGGGATGTCGACCGACGCCTTCAACCACGCTCCGGGTCAGATCATGATGAGCACGGGCTCGATGATCTTCGGCCGGCCGAGCCTTGGGGCCTGGACCTGTTACGGACTGGGGAGCGAGTCGAAGGACCTGCCCGGCTTCGTCGTCTTCAGCACCGGCAAGAAGGGGCCGAGCGGCGGAAACTCCAACTGGGGAAGCGGCTTCCTGCCGACAGTCTATCAGGGCGTCCAGTTCCGCACCGGCGGCGATCCGGTCCTCTATCTCTCGAACCCCGAAGGCGTCGACCAGCGGATTCAGCGCGACTCGCTGGACGCGATCCACGCGCTCGACGACCAGCGGCTGCAAGCGATGGGCGACCCCGAGATCGCCACCCGGATCAACTCTTACGAGACGGCCTTCCGGATGCAGATGACGGCTCCCGACGTCATGGACGTCTCGCGAGAGCCGCAGCACATCCTCGACATGTACGGCGTCGAGCCTGGTAAGGGCTCATTCGGAGGCACCTGCCTGCTGGCCCGCCGCCTGCTGGAACGCGGCGTTCGGTTCGTGGAGATCTTCCACGAAGCCTGGGACCAGCACGGCAACCTCACCGCCGATTTGAAGCGCAACTGCGCCGAGACCGACAAGGCGTCGGCCGCGCTGATCCGCGACCTCAAACAGCGCGGGATGCTGGACGACACGCTGGTGATCTGGGGCGGCGAGTTCGGCCGGACGCCCATGGTGCAGGGGGGCTCGGACGGACGGGACCACCACCCCAACGCCTTCAGCATGTGGATGGCCGGCGGCGGTGCGAAACCCGGAATCGCCCACGGCGAAAGCGACGATCTGGGCTTCTCCGTGGCCCGGGACAAGGTCCACGTCCACGACCTGAACGCAACGATCCTGCATTTACTCGGCTTCGACCACACGCGGTTGACCTACCGCTTCCAGGGTCGCGACTTCCGCCTGACGGACGTCCACGGCCGAGTCGTCAACGAACTGATCGCCTAGCCAGCTTGGCGACGTTCTCGCGAACCGCCGCGGCGCGAGCCTCGGCGGCTCTCGCTTCCTGGCCACGGCCAAGGCGGTCGAGAACCTGAGCCCGCGCGTCCAGAGCCACCGCCAGATCGGCGCTGTCCGGGTTGGCGTTCTCGTGAATTCGGATCGCACGGAGATAGTGGGAATCCGCCAATGCCAGGTCGCCGGCGCGAGCCTCGGCGTCCGCAAGTTCCTTGATCGTCAGCGCAAGCCGTGGCGAACCCGCGCCGACGTTCTTCTCCTCGATTTTCATCGCGCGCGTGAAGAGCGGAACCGACTCGGCGTCCTTCTGTAACTCGCGTTCGATGACTGCCAGCAGATAGACCGCATCAAAGAGGACGTCGTCGCGGGTTCTGGGATCATGCTCGCGAGCCTCGATCACCCATTTCGCCAACGGCTCAGCCTGCGCGAACTTCTTCTGGGCGCAAAGAACTCGGGCCAGGTCGTGATAGCTTCGCGCCGTCACGCCGAGATGGTTCTTCTGATACGGACTGATGGATTCGATCGCCTTCGAGAAGCGGAATTCCGCGAGTTCGTATTCGCCCCGACGGAAAGCCGACCAGCCGATGTCGTGATAATGCGACATGTCGAAGAGCGCCTGCTGCTCGACCAGTTCGTCGCCCCCAGCGAGGACGGGCGTTACGACGGTGAAGGCGGCGACGAGCAGGATTGACGGCAGATGTTTCGCGTTCATCGATCACACTCGGTCGGCGGATTTTGATCGGATCACTTCTGATACATCGTATGGGATCAGCGCCGCAGGGGCGTGTTCCTTTCCGAATATTTCGCGAGCGGTCCTCGTCCGACGCTGACCGATGGACGGACGTCGGCCCTGCGAGGGCGGAGCTGCCCGTCTGGGAGAGTCTGCTGTCAGGTTGTGCTCGAGGCGATTCATCACGTCGATCAAGAGCAGGGTGCCGTCGGCCTTGTCCGAGGCGGACCGTGGTGGTCGGCGTTGGAGTCGGACATGATCGCTCTCCGGGAGAGGGTCAGAGGCACGCTCGTCGAGCGACCGGGGATTGCGGCAAGCGATGTGCCGCCCCAAGATGGGAACCTCGATACCCGCCGAGGGCGGGGAGCCAGGAGACGACCAGGACGGTTCTGATGCTGCAACGTCGCTTACGCCTGCTCCAGGCGGTCAGTCTGAACATGTCGATGATGGTCGGGGTCGGCCCGTTCATCACGATTCCGGCCATTCTCGCCTCGATGGGCGGTCCCCAGGCGATGCTCGGATGGATTCTCGGCGCCCTTGTGGCCCTGGCGGACGGACTTGTCTGGTGCGAGCTGGCCTCCGCTTTTCCGGGCTCGGGGGGGACCTACCACTTTTTCGACGCCGCCTATGGAGAGTCGCAGAAGGGGAGGGCGTTGAAGTTCCTCTTCGTCTGGCAGTTCCTCTTCAGCGCCCCGCTGGAGGTCGCCAGTGGGGCTCTCGGCCTGGCGCAGTACGCCGCTTTCTTCTTTCCGTCGCTCCATGAGCCGGCCTGGAACTGGGGGGCGATCGTGCCGGGCGTGGACTCCGCCGTCCCCTGGTTCAACCTCCTTGGCGTGGCCGTGATGGGCCTGGTGACGTTCCTGGCGTATCGCAGGATCGAGGTCGCCGGTCGGCTCCTGGTCGTGCTCTGGATTGGGATGCTGATCACGGTCGGCTGGGTGATCGCGGTCGGGCTCTCGCACTTCGACGCCGGTTTGGCCTTCTCGTTCCCTGAACGCGCCTTCGACCTGACTCAGGCCAACGCCCTGGGCCTGGGCGCGGCTCTGGCCATCGCGATGTACGACTTCCTGGGCTACTACCAGATCTGCTACATGGGCGACGAGGTGGAGGAGCCGTCGCGGACCATCCCCCGCGCGATCCTGATCTCGGTGCTGGCGATCGCCGCGATCTACCTGACGATGAACATCAGCATTCTGGGCGTGCTCCCCTGGCAGGAGGCCATGGAATCGAAGCACGTCGCCAGCGACATGATGCAGCGGGTTTTGGGGTCGAAAGCGGCCGGCTTGCTGACGCTGATGATCATCTGGACGGCTTTGGCGTCGACGTTCGCCGCGACCCTGGGTTACAGTCGAGTACCGTACGCCTCCGCGAAGGCCGGGCATTTCCCCCGGTTCTTCGCCGCGACCCACCCGAAGGGGGATTTCCCCCATCGCTCGCTGATACTGCTGGGCGTCCTCGGGATGCTCGCCTGCCTGGCGGATCTCACGACCGTCATCACGGCGTT
This sequence comes from Paludisphaera rhizosphaerae, assembly GCF_011065895.1. Lineage (NCBI taxonomy): Bacteria > Pseudomonadati > Planctomycetota > Planctomycetia > Isosphaerales > Isosphaeraceae > Paludisphaera > Paludisphaera rhizosphaerae. The sequence goes on from NZ_JAALCR010000013.1 coordinate 58,525, forward strand.
GTTGACCTCGCGGATCTTGATCCAGTTCGTCGGCCAGATCGTCACGGTTTTCTGGATTCGCAGCCGGCCTGAAATCATGGCTCGGCTGAGATTTCGGATGCCGCTGTTTCCGATCCCCGCCGCCGTGGCGTTCGTGGGCTGGATGTACGTCTTCGCAACCGCCGCGCCGGTCGTGAAGGCCTACGGGTTGTGGACCCTGGCGCTGGGGATCCTCGTCTTCCAGGCGTGGGATCGATTTCATCCCACCGAGTCCGAAGCAACGTCCTGAGCACAGGAGAAGGAACCCGCATGACGGAGCCCGCAGCAGCAGCAAGCCGTCCCTCCGCTTCCTCGACGTTGACCGCCGCGATGCGGAGGCTCGCAGCTCTCTGGGCGACTCCCGGCGTCGGAAGGGCGGGGATTTGCAGCCCGCTGGTCGGGGTGGTTGCGGGGCTGGGGGCGGTCGTCTTTCTGCTGTCGCTCCAGTTCATGTATCAGCACGTCCTGCTCGGCCTGATGCACTTCGCGCTTCCCCCGACGTTGGAAGGGGAGAAGCACGCCGTCGCCTATCCCTGGCCCTGGTGGATGGTGGTTCTGATCCCGACGCTCGGCGGCCTCTTCTCGGGGTGGCTGGTCTTCACGTTCGCCCCGGAGGCCGAAGGGCATGGGACCGACGCGATGATCCGTTCCTTCCACAAGGGAGGCGGGTGGATCCGGACCCGAGTCCCTTTCATCAAGACGGTCGCCTCGATCGTCACCATCGGAACGGGCGGCTCCGCCGGACAGGAAGGTCCGATCGCACAGATCGGTGCGGGATTCGGGTCGTACCTGGCCCGAGTGCTTCGGCTCCCGGCCTCGGAACGGCGAATCCTGATGCTCGCCGGGGCGGCCGGCGGCGTTGGGGCGATCTTTCGGGCGCCGCTGGGCGGGGCCCTCTTCGCTGGAGAGGTCCTGTACTCGTCGACGGCCTTTGAATCGGCGGCGTTGCTGCCGTGCCTGGCGAGCGCCATCGTGGCCTATTCCACGTTCGCCCTGTTCGTCACGCCGCACCCGGTCTTCGCCATGCCGGCTCTGACCTTCCAGGGGCTGACCGACTTGCCCCTGTACGTGGGGCTGACGTTCCTCTGCACGGCCGTGGGCTGGCTCTACACCCGGACTTTTTACGGAGCCCGCGACCACTTCTTCCACAAGCTGCCGATCCCGCGCAAGCTCAAGCCGGCCCTCGGCGGGGCCATGCTCGGGTTCCTGGCGCTGGCGTTTCCGCAGGTCATGGCCGGCGGCTACGGCTGGGTGCAATGGGGCGCGATCGGCGAACCGTCCGATCTCCTGTCCTCGGGCGAGTCCGCCTTCGTCCCCAACATGTCGGCGTGGCTGTTGCTGGCGGTGGCCCTGGCGAAAATCGTGGCCACAAGCTTCACGATTAGTTCGGGGGGAAGCGGCGGCGTGTTCGGGCCGTCGATGCTGATCGGCGGCATGCTCGGAGGCGCCTACGGTCAGGCGCTCCACGGGTTGGGTTTCGGCGAGGCGATTCCCCCCTCAGCCTTCGTGCTGGTTGGGATGGGCGGGTTCTTCGCGGGGGTTTCCAAGACGCCCCTCACTTCAATCGTCATGGTCAGCGAAATGACCGGCTCTTATAGCCTTTTGGTCCCGTTGATGCTGGCCTGCGGCCTGAACGTGGCCCTTTCGCGGCGCTGGACGATGTACGAGGAACAGGTCGCCACGCCGATCGACAGCCCGGCGCACCAGGGAGACTTCGTCGTCGACGTCCTCTCCAGCTTGAAGGTCGGAGCAGCCGGCGTGCGGACGGTGGGGATCGTACCCATCCCCGCGGCGCTCCCATTCGAACAACTCGTGCACAAGGTCGCCCGGTCGTCCGAGGGGCTCTTCCCCGTCGTCGACGCCAAGGGACGCCTGATCGGGGTCTTCACCCTTCGCGACCTTCGCCTGGCCCTCCTGGGGTCCGAATCCTGGGGGCCGCTCGTGATCGCCGACGACCTGGCCACACGGCCGGTGACGACCGTGACGGTCCACGACGACCTCCACACGGCGCTCCGGAGAATGACCGAGTTGAATACGGATGAGATCCCCGTCGTCGAACCGGACGATCCGACGAAGCTCGTGGGCTTGCTCTCCCGGCGCTCCCTGACGTCGTCCTACACGACGCTCATCGAGTCGCTCCGGGCCGGGTCGGCCCATTCCGGAGCGCCGACCGCCGACGGCCACCCTGCGGCTTGACTTGCAAGAATCTGGTGAAGCCGATAGAATCATTGGTTCAAAATCCCGGAAGCGATAGAACGGGACGGCAAACGCAGTTGGAGTCGATCGAATGTCTCTGGACAAGAGTCTCAAGAAGGCGAGCGGGCTGTCCCGTCAGCGAAACGTGTTGACCCGCCCTGAGCGTCTGGCGCTGCTGCAGGAAGACGATAAGTGGTCGCCCACCTACGGCGTCTACAACCTGCCCAAGACGAAGTCGCGGCGGCTGGCGCCCGGCCAGTCCGGGCCGAAGCGTCCCGGGACCAAGTGAGCGGAAGCTTCTTCCCGCTTTCATCGGTATCCTCGACGATCCCCGGCCTTCTGGTCGGGGATTTCGCTTGAATCGACGCCCTCTCCCCGAGGTTCCCGCCCGCGATGACTATGTTCGTCATCATCTCGCTCTACTGCGCGCTGGTGGTGGGCGTCAGCTTGCTCGGGGGAATGGCGCCTCTGGCCCTCGTGCTGACGCACACCCGGCTTCAGATCTATCTGAGCTTCTCAGCCGGCAGCATGCTGGGAGCGGCCTTCTTCCACATGCTTCCCGAGTCGGTCGAGATGGGCGGCGCGGGGACGGTCCGCTGGGCTTCGCTCGGGCTGCTCGTGCTCTTCCTGCTGGAGCGATTCTTCTCGTTTCACCAGCATGAGCCCGCGGAGCCGATCCCGCACGCTCAGCACGATCACGATCACGAGCACGTCCACGATCACAAGCACGATCATGGTCATCACAGCGACCCTGAACCGCTCGTCGCTCCGACCCTCTCCTGGGGTACGGCGACTTTCGGTCTGGCGGTTCATTCGCTGGTCGGCGGCGTGGCACTGGCGAGCGCCGTCGCGGCCGACTACAAGGAACAAGGGCGGATCGGCGGCATGGCCTGGGGGGTCTTTCTGGCCACGGTCCTTCACAAACCGGCCGATGCGATGACGGTCGTCTCCCTGATGATTCGCGCCGGCGTACCGGCTCGGTTGGCCCACCTGGTGAATCTCGGCTTCGCTCTGATGATCCCGATGGGCGCCGCTCTTTTCTTCCTGGGCGTCGACCGTTTGGACCCCGGCCACGCCGAGGCGCTGACCGCAGTCGCGCTCTCGTTTTCCGCCGGGACGTTCCTCTGCATTTCGCTCAGCGACCTGCTTCCCGAGCTTCAATTCCACTCTCATGACCGTCTGAAGCTCTCGATCGCGTTGCTCGCAGGCTTCTTTCTGATGGCGGGGACCTCGGGCTTCGAGGCTCCCTGACACTCCACCACGCGAGCGCGTTGATCACCCTGCGCGACTCCCTGCGCTTCGGATCACGGGCCGAAACGATCCATTTCGGTTTCGTCCTTGTCAGATTGGAGCCGTCGTCCGTACCCTGAAGTGGGGGAGTCGACGACGACCGCTGGCATACCAAGGAGTACCACCCGTGGACGCTCGATGGACACCGAGGCGAGGTCTCTTTCTGGCCTTTGCGCTCTCCGCGGTCACAGCTCTCGCGAGCGCGGCGGATGAACCTGTTCCTCCCGATGTTACGGCGAAACTGGGTCGGCTTCAGGGCCTCGACGGATCGTCCCTGGACCCAACGCCCGCTCCGTCGGGTGCGACCGTGCTGGTTTTCTATTCGACCGAATGCCCGATCGCCAATGCCGTATGGCCCACGCTCAACAAGCTTTGCGAAGACTACCCCACGCCCCGCGTGAAGTGGTTCGCCGTCTGCGTCGACCCGGACACGAGCCTGGACGAGTTGGCGACCCACGCCAAGGAATTCGGCCTAAAGGGTACTGTCGCCGTCGACCGAACCGGTCGCCAGGCCCGCCGACTCGGGGCGACCGTCACTCCCGAGGCGTTCGTCGTCGACGGCCGCGGCCGACTCCGCTACCAGGGGCGGATCGACGACCAGTTCGCCGCGCGTGGGATCCGCAATGCCTCTCCGGGCGAAGGGAATTTGCGACCCGCCTTGACCGCCGTCCTTTCCGGCGCCGAGGTTAAAACGCCGTCCAGCAAACCCGTGGGCTGCCCACTCCCCGAGGTCGCCACGCCGACCTACACGAAAGACGTCGCCGCGATCCTCCAGAACAACTGCCGGGAATGCCATCGCAAGGACCAACTCGGCCCGTTCGCCCTCGATACCTACGAGCAGGCCCGCAAGCGGGCCGATGATCTGGCCGACGTGGTCGCCGATCGCAGGATGCCCCCCTGGAAGGCTGCGCCAGGCGTTGGGCCGAAGTTCCAGCACGATCGCTCGCTGTCGCCCATCGAGGTCGAGACCATCGCCGCCTGGGCCGAGGCCGACGCTCCCGAAGGCGACCCGAAGGACCTCCCCGCCCCTCGAATCTTCCCGGAGGATTGGGCCATCGAAGGCGGTCCCGACCTCGTCCTCGATATCGGGACCGACTTCCCGATTCCGGCTTCGGGGCCGGACGTCTATCGCTGCTTCGTCATCAAGACGAACCTGCCGCAGGACGTCTACGTCAACGGCATCGAGTACAAGGCTGGCAACCCCCGCGTCGTCCATCACGTTTTGGGCTATGTGGACGTCTCCGGCGAGGCCCGCAAACTCGACGAGAAAGAGGAGGGGCCCGGTTACACCAATTTCTCAGGGCCGGGAGTCGAGGTGAACGGCGACCTCGGCGGCTGGGCCCCAGGCGCATTCCCGAGCATTCTGGCCGACGGCGTCGGCCGGTCCTTGCCGAAAGGGGCCGACGTCATCCTCCAGGTGCACTATCACCCAGACGGCAAGCCCGAGACCGACCGCACCCGCATCGCCCTCAAGTTCGCCCGCAAGCCCGTCCACCAGACGCTCCACTGGAACGGGGCCTTCGGTTGGAACCTGGATCTGCCCCCGGGAGAGTCCAACATCGAGGTTCGTGGCAAGTGGACGGTCCCTGTCGACGTCGAGGCCCGCGCCGTCGCACCGCACATGCACCTGCTGGGGAAGAACATGCACATGTTCGCCACATTCCCGGACGGTCGCACTCAGGATCTCATCCGGATCGACGATTGGGATTTCAACTGGCAGACCCAGTACTTCTTCGAGGAGCCGGTCGATCTTCCGAAGGGCTCGATCGTTCAGGTCGTCGCCCATTTCGACAACTCGTCGTCGAACCCCCGCAATCCCAACGCCGCCAAGCCCCAGCGCGTGAAGTGGGGCGAGGCGACCACCGACGAAATGTGCATCGGCTTCATCGCCGTCACGAAGAAGGGGCAGGACCTGACAAAGGCTGGCGAGAAGGACGACCTCACGGAGATCTTCAACAACCAGCGCAAGGAGCGCGAGGCCAAGATCCGTGAAGCCCGAGAGAAGGCCGCCGGCGAGAAGCGAAACCGCCCGAACGACGGTCAGTGAGATCGCCAACCAGGAACGAGCCGCGCAGACGCCCCGCGCGGCTCGTTCGCGTTCTCAGTTCATCTCGGGTTGGAGGGGCCCGGCGAGTTCCTCGTGGTAGAACAACCGGCCGGGAAGGGTCGGCATGAACGTGCTGGGGATCCAGGGATCGGGACCGTAGCGGAGCGTCATCCAGAGGCTCGCCCCCTGCCACTGCATGCCGCGGCCGAACACCCCCTCGGCGCCACCGATGATCCGGTCGGCCTGCAAGAAGAGGCCGGGGCCGATCGTGTTGGCGAAGGCCGGCACCAGGGTCGTCCGGCTCTTGAAGCTGGTGATGGCGTTTTGCTCGATCGTCAGGGGGTGCAGGCGGGCGCCGAGACGGTGTGTGGCCGCCTTCCACTCCTCGACCGAGCTGTATTCGCCGGCGAAGTGAGGCTCCCAAAAGGCGATGTGGCAGACGCGGCCGATCCCGAAGACGACGGTCAGCTCGGCCCCCTTCGCCTTCAGCTCGCCAATCCGATCAGCGTAGTGCGGCAGGCTGTCCGGGGTGGCGAACCAGCGTTGGTTGGTCGGCACGGTTTGGGCGCCGAGGGGTCCGTAGAAGGCCCCCTCCATGGCGTTCTGAAACGCCCCCGGGTCGTTCGAGGCGAGCGTCCTGCCGTCCTTGTCGCTCCACTCGTCCATGTTGAAGCCGAAAACGTGGTCGCAGGAGACCTTCCACTCCTTGAGGAAGTAGACGGCCCAGCGATACATCCCCATCGGCCCGACGGGAAGAATGAACGCGGCCGGCTTGCCACGGTCGCGCGAGTCGCGGATCGTGGCGGCGATCTCATGGCCCATCATCACGTCGAAGTCGGCCACGTCGCGGCAGGGGATCGGCTCGAATTTCGGGTTCCACCAGGGCTGGCGTTCGGTGATCGCCTTGGCGGGATGGGAGCAGCAGGCGTCGATCTTCGCCAGATCCCAGCCGGCGGGGAGGAAGCCCTCCATCATCGAGCCGGCGAACGTGGTGAGCAGATTCATGGGTGAACGGCCTCCGAGTGGGGGGGATCGGCGACGTCGCCGGGTGGGGGGATTAGTCGACCAGAATGACGACCTTGCCGGCGAGCGTCCCGGCCTTGCCTATCGTGTTCTGCTCCAGCAGACGCTCGGCGTCGGCCGCGGCTTCGAGCGGGAAGGCCCGACCGACGAGCGGCTTGAGCAGGCCTTCCTCGATCCAGCGAATCATGTCCGCCGTACATCGGCGCTGGACTTCGGCCGAGGAGTTGAAGACCGCGAACCCGAGCAGCGAGCAGTCCCGAGGATAGAACGAGCCCAGCGGGAGCGTCGGGGCGGCCGTTCGCCCGGCCATCAAGACCAGCCGACCACGCTTCCTCAGCAGCGGGATCGAGGTCGTCAGATCGGGCTCGCGCTGGGTTTCGAACCAGACGTCGATACCTTCTGGGGCGAAGGCGAGGAGGTTGGACGGTAGGTCGTCTGTCTTGTAGTTCATCACGAGGTCCGCGCCCAGGTTCTTGCAGACCTCAACCCGTTCCGGGCTGCCGGCGGACGTCGCCACGCGGGCTCCGGCGGCCTTGGCCATCTGGACGACCATCGAGCCCACGCCCCCCGCGCCGCCGGGGACGTAGACGGTCTCGCCTTCCTTCAATTCGGCCCGATGGAAAAGGCCGAGGTGAGCCGTGATACCGACCATCGCCATGGCGCAGGCGTCGGAGTCGGGGAGCAGGGCGGGGGTGGGGTTGAGCCACTCCTCGTCGATCGCGGCGAACTCCGAGGCGACGCCCTGACGCCCCAGGATGCCCTGATTCGACCCCCACACACGATCGCCGACGCGGAAGCAAGTCGCCCCCGGCCCGAGCCTCTCGACGACGCCCGCGAAATCGCAGGCGATCACGTAGGGAAAGCTCATCGGCATCGAGACCAGGCCCGAACGCAGGTAGAGGTCGAACGGGTTGAGTGCGACGGCCCGAATCCTCACCAGAGCTTGACCGGGGCCCGGCTCAGGGATCGGCAAGTCGCCGATCTTGATGACGTCGGGCGGTCCCGTCTCTTCAATGAAAGCAGCGCGCATGAGCCGTCGTCCTCGATCTCGAAGCAGCCCGCCGAGTGCGGGAGTCACCATGATACAGGCCGTCCTCCCCTGGGTGAATCCTGCGGCCCCGGCGGCTCCACTTGCGGCCGCCGGGGCCTCCGTTGGATGATGGCGGATCAATCCATCGAACCTCTCCGTCTCCCCGCGCGTCGAGGTCTGCGTGATGAGCGACACCACTGAAAAGCCCGAGTCGAACCCTGTTCCCGCTCCATTGCCGCCGGCCGTCGACGCCAAGCTCCGCGAACACGCTGAGGGGCTGGGCAACGAAGCGCTCGTCGAGGAAGCCGTCGACCGCCGTCTCGCTGAGATCGAGATGATCGGCGAGGAAGCCGCGGTCGGCTGGAAGCCCGAGGAGCACGAACCGCTCGCTCCCGAAGTCCGCTTCCTCCACGTTTCGCGGACGATTCACCAACTCGTCACCGACCGCAATCGATCGGTGGGTATCTTCCTGGCAGTCGCCTCGATCCTGGTCGCGGCCGCCACGGGCCTCCTGAACGTCAAGGCTGAGGTCGCGCCGATCGTCCCGCTGAGGGTCATCCAGTACTGGTGCCTGCCGGTCACCTTCGGCACGCTCGCCGTCCTGGCCGTCTTCATCAGCTTTCTACTCATCCGCGCCCGGATCGGCCTGATCTACGAGGTCGCCAAGCTGAATACCCTGCTGGGCCTGCCGGCGAAGCGGGTGGAACGCGTGAATCCGCTCTCGATCTTCTACATCATGCACCTGCTCGTCGTGGTCCTCGGTGGAGCCTCGGCGGGGCTGACCGCGGCGATGCTGGCTTACGGGGCGCTCACGGGCGACCCCGCGCCGGTACTTCCGCCGGGATCGCCCGAAGCGCTGAACCCCGGGGAAGGGGGCCCCGAGGTCGCCGTGCCGCTCGGAGTCGGGTTCGGGATCGCGATTCTCTACATCGCCGGGCTGCTGACCCTCTACTACACGACAATCCTTCGCAACACGACCGACGCCAAGATGAGCGCGGCCCGGTCGTAACCTGGAATCAAGGACACACCGAAATCATGCAGGACCGTCCCCGCATCTGCGTTTTCTGCGGCTCTTCCTATGGCAATTCCCCAGCTTTCCGCGAGGCCGCGCTGCAGGTGGCCGACTCGCTTGCCCGGCGCAAGCTGGGGCTCGTCTACGGGGGCGGCCGGGTCGGCCTGATGGGCGTCGTCGCCGACGCCGCGATGGCCGCCGGGACGGAGGTCGTCGGCGTCATCCCACTGGCGCTGGCGACTCATGAAATCGCCCACCACGGATTGACCGAGCTGCACGTCGTCCCCGGAATGCACGAGCGCAAGGCCTTGATGTCCGAGAAATCCGACGCCTTCCTCACACTGCCAGGCGGCATCGGCACCTATGAGGAGTTCTTCGAAATCCTCAGTTGGGCCGGTCTGGGCATCCACGCCAAGCCCATCGGCCTGCTCAACATCGAAGGCTACTTCGACCCGCTCCTCGCCCTGCTTGAGTTCGGCGCCGACGCAGGCTTCGTCCGTCGCCACTTCCTCGATTTCCTCCTGGTCTCCACTGATCCCGATACCCTCGTCTCCGACCTGCTCTCGTTCCAGCCGCCTTCCCTGCCGCGGAAGGTCACCCTCGAAGAGGCCTGAAACCACCCGCCGCCTCCCTCTTGATATTTAGACGGCGATCGAAATAATCGCCCGTAGGCGGCGAAGATACGGGCGGAGGGGCCGATGAACGAGGTCTTCAAGGCGTTGGCTGATCCGTCGCGAAGGCGGATCCTTCAACTTCTCTCGCGAGGGGAGATGACCGCGGGGGAGTTGGCGACGCACTTCGACGTGTCGAAGCCGTCGATGTCGCATCACTTCGCCGTTCTGAAGGACGCCGACCTGGTGACGACTCGTCGAGACGGCCAGCAGATCTACTACGCCTTGAACACAACGGTCGTCCAGGACGTGATGGCGCGGATCTGGGACCTGTTCGGCGGCGAACAGCCCGAAAAGGGGGAAGAGCTATGAATCGGGCCTACTGGATTATCGCGGCCGGACTGACCGCTTTCGCGTGGGGGCTCTCTGCCTGGTATTACCCGGGCCTGCCGGACTCGATCCCGACGCACTGGAATATCCACGGCCAGGTCGACGGCCACGGCACGAAGGCGACGGTCTTCCTGATGCCGGTGATCGCCACCGTGATGCTCGTCCTCTTTGCTTTTCTGCCGGCTCTCTCGCCCAAGTCGTTCGAGGTCGACTCGTTCCGTTCGACCTATCTCTACTTGTTGGCGGTGATCGTCGCGCTCTTCGTCTACCTCCAGGTCGTCATCCTGATGGCGACGTTCCAGGAGATCGGCGGCGGCCCACGGCGGATCGACCTTGGACGGGCCTTGATGGGAGGTCTCTTCGTCTTCTTCGGCCTGATGGGGAACGTGATGGGGAAGATTCGCAAGAACTTCTACATCGGAATCCGCGTCCCCTGGACGTTGGCTAGCGACCGCGTCTGGAACGATACGCATCGGCTGGCGGCCTGGCTGATGGTTGCGGGCGCGGTGGTCGGACTACTCCTCGTGGTCACAGGAGCGCCGATCGCCGCTGCGTTCGTGGTGCTTCTCGGCTCGACGCTCTTCCCGGTCGTCTATTCGTTCTTCCACTACAAGGCGTTGGAACGTCGCGGGGCGTTGTGAGCGAGGATCACTCTCCGGAATCGATCCAGCGAGCGAGATCGGCCGCCGAGGGAGCCTCTTCGTCGAAGCGGAGGGCCTGGGGAACGCCGGCCAGTCCGTAGGCCGAGGCCGGCCAGTCGCGGGCGAACGATCGACCTGGCCGGGCGATCCGCAAGGGCGAAGGCGCCGCCAACGCCGCGGCGGCGCGAAGGCCGCCGAATTGCTGGATGCCGGGCAGGTCGATCGCGGCCGGGAGCGGGCCGCGTTCATCGGCGTCGTCGCCGCCGTCGAGGTCGACGTATGTCCGCGAGACGCCGGGGAGCAGCGACCGCGCCAGCAATGCCTGCCGTCCCGAAAGGCCGGTCGCGATCAAGGCCAACTCGCGAACGTCCGGCTGCGATCCGGCCCAGGCCGCGACGGTCGCCAGATCCTGCATCTGGTCGGCCGCGACGGACGGGTTGTAAGTCGGGCCGTGGACGACCTCGGGACGATGAGAGATCGGCTTCGCGGGATCTATCGCTTCTCCAACGAACAAGGGGTCGAAGCCGACGACCGACCAGCCGCGATCCAGGAGGGCGCGAACGGTGGGCGAAAGCTCACCCGAGGCCGAAACGAGCCCCGCTTTCCCCTCATCGCTGGAGATCACGGCGAGCCGTCCGTTCGATCGCAGGGGAGTGATCCTGACGACGGGGACGGCGTCCCCCTTTCCGCGTCGGGAGAGTTGATGGTGGACGATCGCCATCCCTTCCCGGTTGACGCGGCGCACAACCTTGTCGGCGATGGCCTCGGGCGCGGGCGATTCCAGGCCGACTCGGGTTTTCAGAGCCGTCGCGAGGAACGGCTTCCCCGCCTGCCAGACGGCCGCTCCCCGTGTGGGTGCCAGCAATTCCAGGTCCTCACCGATCGTTTTGACCAGATAGTCTTCCAACTCGGCGGGGGTCTTGCGGGCGGGGGCCGGATGATCGGCGTCGAAAGTCTGGAGAGTTTCGGCCGTCTCGACGGTCTGCTCGCCTTCGCGGGTGTCGATCGATGGATCGAGGCCGAGGAGCCAGCGTCCCATGAAGGCGTAGACCGCGTTGCGGCTGGTCTGGTTGTAATTGTGGGGGAAGTCGAAGACCGTGGCTTCCAGTCGCTCAGGGCGGCCGATGAGCGAGTAGACGCCCTGGATGGCCGGAAAAGCGTGGGTCATCGTCTTGGCCGTCCAGTCGCCCGACGCGCCGACGAGGATCATCGGCCGGGGGGCGAAGAGAGCCCCGAACTCGACGTTGTCCGTACCGATCCGCAGCCCGGCGGCGTTCTCGCAGACGCAGCCTCCCTGGAACCAGTCGGAGATCATCACGACCGGCGCGGCGACCTTGATGCGTTCGTCGAGGGCCGACAGGATGAACGTCTGGGTGCCGCCTCCCGATTCGCCCGTGCAGCCGATCCGGGCCGGATCGACGTCCGGCAGCGTCGTGATCCAGTCGAGTGCCCGCGTGCTGTTCCACGTCTGGAGCGTGAACAGACTCAGGCCCCATCGCCGGAGGTGATCGTTCAGGAATTCATGCGGGAAGGGTTTCGAGTCGTTGTAGCCGACCATGTCGTACATGAAGACGACCGCGCCGAGCTTCGCCCAGCGAATGCAGCGCTGCTGGACGTCGGGCTGCATCCGGCCGACTTCCCAGTGGCCGTGCGGGCAGAGGATCGCGGGGAGTTTCGCGGTCGACGGCGACGTGGGCCGATAAAGGTTGCCGCTGAGGGTGAAGCCCGGCAGCGTCTCCAGAACGACCTTTTCGATGGTGTATCCGTCACGCTCGATCCGGCCGTAAACCTGAGGATTCAGCGGCGTCTTCGGCGGGGCCGGCCAGAGGCCGAGATTCACCTTCATCTTGTCGCGAAGGTGCGTCGCGCGGTCGCGCCAGGCGTCGGCGGTGGCCGGCGCGTGAAACTCGGCCCCTTCTTTGTTGGTTCGCGACTCGCCCCGGCGACGATCGAGTGAAGGGCCCGTCGAGTCGGTGGCTCCGCGCGCGACATCCAGTAAACGGTTAGGATCGCCGTTCGGGTCGGGATCGAGGACCAGGAGTGGAGGGGACGGCGGAGGCGGGGGCGTCTCGCCTTTTTTGAGTTTCGGCGTCTCGGCTAATTCACCGCTGATCACGATCTCAAGCGGGCCGGAGGCTTCGCCCAAGTTCGTCCAACGAGGCATCGAGTCTCCGGGGACGGGGACAGCGCTCAAGGTGACCGTATGGCCATTGAAAATGGCCATCCAGGATTGGTTAGCCGGAGACCAGATCCACAGCGTGCGTTTCTCTCGTCCTTCGTATTTCGCGGCAACGCCGGCCGGGTAGATCATGGCAGAACCTTCCGGCGGTGGGCTGGCGGCCCGAGCAACCGGGATCGAGCCGAGGACGGCCAACGCGAGGGCGAGACGCTTCATGGGGACGACTCCGCGCCGGGGATCACGGACCGCCGATCGGCGGCCAGGAGAGCCCCATGGTAGCCGACCCAACGGCGGACTCAAGCCGCCGGGGCGTTTCCGACGATCTGCTCAACGAGCAGGGACGTCGAACGTGATCGAGGAATCCACCAACTCTCCGGATCCGATCACGCGAGCCCGGGCCTCGGCCTTGTGGCGTCCGGGGGCGATGTCGGGCATGGAGAAGTAGTAAAATTGATCCAGCGGCCCCGCGCCGTTCGGAGGCTTTGGCAGCGATTCGGCCGGCTCGACGTCGCGGCCGTCGATGCGCAGGCGGTCCAGCACGGCGAGCGGCGTTCGCGGGCGGCCCTGGGTCGAGTTCGTCCAGGCGGTGCGAACGCGGACGACGACCCCTCGCTCGGGCTGCGGCGTCTCGAACGGATCGCCGGGGAAGACGGCGACGAGCGAGAGCATCGGGCGTCGGATCGACGGGTTCTCCCACCACCGCCAATCGGATTCATGGGCTCGGACGAATTCCAGCACGGCGGACGAGCCGGCCTGGATCCACGTCTGACCGCCGCTCGCCTCGTCGCGGCGGACGGCGGCGACGCGGTTCAGCCGCAGGGCTTCCAGCCAGGCCGCCCAGGTCGGCTCGCTGGCGAGGAAGAGGGTCCGGAATCCCGTCGTCATGTCGGCGAAGTACCAGGGCTGCGGGCCATGCGCGTCTTGAAGCGCCACGAAGGGCAGCCGGCCTCGGTAACGCTCCAGGAAGGGCTCGCTGTTGGTGAAGTCGGGATTGCCGAAGTGAAACGTGCTGATCGCCGCGTACCCGCCGCGTTCCAGCGAGTCATCCAGCACGAGCCGCACGAGCTCCTCGTTCTCGCCGAACTGCCAGACCAGCCGACCACCGGCCTTTTGCAGCGGCTCAAGTCGGCGCTCTCGGAAGGCGGCCCAGTCGGGCGACTCGCCCGAGGCGATCGGCGGCCCGAAGTCGACGCCCGCCGGGGCGATCACGTCGCTCATGTGGCTGTAGACGCCCAGGCCGGGCATCCGCAGCCAGGAGCCATACTCCTCGTTGGCGACGAAAAACCGCGTGGCCACTTTCCGACCATCAGCAATCGACTGCGCCCGCTCGACCCATCCCTTCGCGGCGTTCTTGGCTCCCCACAGATGGATTTTCAGAGACTCCGCCAGCGTCACCGCGTCGGCCGGGCTCCCCTGGCCATGCGCCTCGATCTGGATCGAGTAGACGTTCAAACCGCCGGGCAGATCGGACGATCGAGTACCAGGCGAACGGCGAGCGGTCGTCACCGCAGGCCGGCCCACCGCCTCCAGCGCATCCAACGCATAAAACGTCGCCTCGGGCCGGCTCGCCCAACCAGGGCGATCGCCCGCGCCGCCGTCTTCGTTGAACAGCGAGGCGATCCAGCGCACGCAGCCATCTCGGTCGGCCGGCTGAGAGCCAAGCAGAGTGAGCCCCCGCACGGCGGCCCAGGTGTAGGCCGCGTCGTCGACTCCGGCGAGAGTCGCGTTTGGAGCGTGCGTGAACCCACCGTTCGGGAGCTGGCACAACCGGAGCCACGCGATCGTCTCGGCGGCCCCTTCACCGCGAGCCTGGCCGAGAGCGTCGAGCGTCCGCAGCGCCCACCAGGTGTTCAGGACGTGCGCCGGACCGCCGTCGGAGGCAGGCGTGTTGTTGTAGCCGCCTTCCGGACGCCGACGAGCACGCAGGTATTCCAGAAAGACGGGCGCAACGTCATCCAGTGGCATTCCCAGCAGTCGTCGGCCCTCAAGCGCCACGGTTTCGTGGCGGAGGATCGGGTTGCTCGACCGCTCGTACTGCGGCAGATACCTCGACGGCGGTTTCCAACCGTCGACCACCTGGCGGAAATCGGCCGGGGCCTCGCCGAGCCAGATCAGGGCCTGGATCTGCTGGCCCTCAAATTCGTGGTGCTCCTGCTCCAGCTTCTTGAGCCGGTGCGGGTGGTGGTCGCGGACGTATCGGGCGAGGGTCGAGCGATCGGTCGGCAGGCGTTTCAGGAGGTGGAGACAACCAATCGCGGCGAAGGTCGGCGTCAGGTGCGACCGAGGCGCGAGGAGCGACGCCGCGTAGCCGCCGTCGGGACGGCGGAGCGTCTCCAGATACGCGGCGATCCGGTCGCCAACGGCATCATACGCTTCCTCGGCCCGGGCCTGGCCAAGCCATCCGGCGGTGAGCCCGGCCCCGGCGGTGCGGAAGAGGTCTCGGCGGCTGGGAAGGCTCATGGGGTCGCGGCCTTCTTCGCGGCGGCCTTCTTCTGGGCCGCCTGGCCGGGGACGCGGTCTCGGATCGGCCAGATTTCGGAGTCGGTCCGCGCTGTGGCCAGATAGTCCTCGAACTTGCGGACCACGTCCGGATGGGCGGCGGCGACGTCGGTTTTCTCTGAGGAATCGACCGACAGGTCGTACAACTCGATCGGCCCCTTCGAGCCGTGGCGGACGGCCTTCCAGTCGCCGATGCGGGCGCACTGGTCGAATCCCCGCTCGTGGAACTCGAAGTAGAGAGGAGGATGCTCGATCTTCCGGCCTTCGACGAAGGCCGGCAGAACCGAGACGCCGTCGAGGCCGCTCGGCGCGGGGACGCCGATCAGATCGGCGAAGGTCGGCAAAAGGTCCCAGAAGGTCCAGACCTGCTCGCTCACCGCGCCGGCTTTCACGTGCCCCGGCCACCGCAGGATCGCCGGCGTGCGGACGCCCCCCTCGTACATGTCTCGCTTGCGACCGCGCAACGCGCCGGAGTGCTGGAACAGTTGATCGTTATACGCCGCCCCGTTGTCGCTGACGAAGAAGACTAGGGTCCGATCGGCGATCTTCAGCTCGTCCAGCAAGACCATCAGGCGGCCGACGTCGGAGTCCATCCGGGTGATCATCGCAGCCAGACGCTTAAGGTCGTCCGGCCACGATTCGTTCGCGTAAGGGCCCAGGTCGGGGACCTGGAGCTTGGCGTGGGGGATCGTCAGAGAGAGGTCGAGGAAGAACGGCCTGTCGCGGTTGCGCCTGACGAAATCGAGGGCCTCGGCAGCCATCAGGTCATGGGAGTAGGCCTTGCCGTTGAGCATCACCTTCTGGTCGTTCTTCCAGAGGTATTCCGGGTAATACTCGTGAGCCTTGGCCTGGCAGTTGTAGCCGTAGAAGTCGTCAAACCCCATCTTGTCCGGCGTGCTGACCGAGCCCGGATAGCCCAGGCCCCACTTGCCGATCAGGCCGGTCGTGTAGCCGGCCCTCTTGAAGAGGTGGGCCATCGTGAACGTGTCGGCCGGCATGGGGACCTGGCCCTCGGGCTTGACCTCCTGATTGCCCCGAATCGGGGCGTGGCCAGTGTGCTTGCCGGTCATCAGGGCCGATCGCGACGGGGCGCAGACCGTCGAGCCGGCGTAGGCCTGAAGATACCTGGTCCCCTGCGCGGCGAGGGCGTCGATATTCGGCGTCTTGATCAGCTTCTGACCGTAGCAGCCGAGATCGCCGTAGCCGAGGTCGTCGGCCATGATGTAGAGCACGTTCGGCTTCGGGTCTTCGGCGAGGACCGACGGCGCCGGAACGCCCAGCAGGAACAGGACGAGGACGCTGCTCAGCCAGCAGAAAACGACGCGCGGCATGTTCACGACGGGGACCCTCGAAGCGCGGGGAGACGCTTGATCACACGAGGGGGAGCCTAGCACCCGCCACGGACGTTCTCAAGCGCGAACCCGCAGCCATCAGGACGAGGGGGCCTCCATCCCGAGGACCTTCACGGACGCGACGATCTCTTCGATGGTGATCGGCTTCCGCGCGGGGAAGAGGCAGTAGGTGGGGTAGGGGTCGGTGCCGTCGACGATCAAGGTGCGGCGGTTGGACTGGCGGAAGCCTTCATCGCAGGCCTGATGGCCGACGACGAAGAGGTCGGCGTCGACCATCTCGGCGAAGCGGTCGGCCGTCTCGTCGGACGTGTCGCGTCCCCAGGTCAGCGAGTAGACGGTCCCCCGGCGTTTGGTTGCTTCGGGAGGCCAGGAGTCGGCGTCGAGGATCGAGAGATCCAGGCCGTCCAGCCAGTCGCCGTCGGGGACGGTGTGGCAGATGAAGACGCGATTCGGCGTACGGACGGCGAGTGGCAGGTCGGCGAACAACTTCAGGTAGGTCTCGTAGACCTCCTCGGCCGCGTCGCCAAAGGAGAGTTGGATCCCCGCGCGAAACCGCTCATTGAGAGTCCGCCCGTCCTTGCCGATCGTCCGACCGGTCAGCTCCGAGAGTTCGTGGTTGCCCAGGATCAGATGCACGCGGTCGGGATACTGGCACTTGAGGGCGCAAACAAGATCCACCAGCCGGTGCGACAGGTCGGGCCGATCATCGTTGTGTTTGTTGATCTCGTGGACGAGCTCCTGAAGGACCAGATGCCGGCCCGGATGCTTGTCGAGCGCGGCCTCGCCCAGGAGCCATTTGAACGCCCGGAGGTTGCCGTGAAGGTCGCCAACGACCATCACCTCCTCCGCGAACGCGCGCACCACCGACCCGGCGCGGCCGGGCGTGCGCCTCATGAGGTCGGCGGCCTTGCGAACGGTGGCGATGACTTTTTTGGGGTCGGCCATGGGATCAAACGGTGATGGTCTACAGCCTCGTTCGGTTTCGCCAGCCTACCGGGCTGGCAGCTTGGGATCGACTCACCACTCGGATTCGACGGCGAACTCCCAGTGATGGAAGAGATCTTCCAGCTTCTGTTTTAACTCTAGGTGCCGATCCTGGACGCGTGCGGCGTTCGTCGGATCGCGCCAGGTGGCAGGTTGGCCTAGCTGGTCTTCAACCTCGGCGACCTCGGCTTCGAGCTGGGCGATTTCTTGCTCCAGCTCGGCGGCCGGGCGGTACTTGAACTTCTTCTTATTGACCTTGGCGGCGGTGGGCTGGGCCTTGGGAGCGACGGACTGGGGGGGAGGAGGCGGGGCCGCGGCGCGGGCCTTGGCTTTTTCGGCGGCCTCTTTTTCCTTCTGGGTGATCGCCTGGTAGGTCTCGTAATCGCCCTCGATAACCTTCACCCTGCCGCCGCCGGCCACGACGAGGATCCGGTCGGCCACGGCGTTGAGGAAGTAACGGTCGTGGCTGACGACCAGGACCGTCCCCTCGAACTCGCGGATCGAGCGCTCCAGCGCCTCGCACGACCAGATGTCCAGGTGGTTGGTGGGCTCGTCCATCACGAGCAGGTTCGCGCCGGTGGCGCAGAGGCGGGCTAGAGCGGCCTTGGCCTTCTCGCCGCCGGAGAGCATGCCAACCTTCCGGAACGCCTGGTCGCCGGTCAGGCCGAACCGGGCCAGCAGCGAGCGGACCTCGCCCTCGGCCCAGTCGGTGTCGTCCTCGGGCCACACGGCCCGGACGACGGTCGTCTCCTGGTTGAGCGACTGCAAGCCCTGGTCGTGGTAGCCGATCTGGACCTTGTGCCCCAGTTTGACCTCTCCGGAATCGGCCTTCTCATAGCCGATCAAGGTCTTCAGAAGCGTGGTCTTCCCCGCACCATTAGGGCCCAGGACCCCGATGCACTCGCCGCGATCGACGACCATGTTCAGATTCTCGAACAGCGGTTTGTCGAACGCTTTCGAGAGCTTGCGGGCCTCGATGACGATGTCGCCGGAGCGGTCGACCTCCTCGAAGCCCATCACCGGGCCGACGATGTCGCGCATCGTCTCGACCTTCTCGGCCTGGAGCTTCTCCAACTTCCGTTCGCGGTCGTGGGCCTGTTTGGCTCGCTGCCCCGCGCCGTATTTGCGGATGTAGGCGGCGAGCTTCTCGGCCTGCTCCTCGAAACGCTCGGCCTGACGGTCGAGGACCTTGGCCCGCTCCTCGCGCAGCCGCCAGTACTGGGAGTAATTGCCGGGGTAGACCTCCAGCGAACCGTCGTGCAGCTCCCAGATCTTGTTGACCGTCTTGTCCAGGAAGTAGCGGTCGTGGCTGACGATGATCATCGCCGTCGGCTGGCGGGAGAGGTAGTTCTCCAGCCACTCGGTCGTCTCGATGTCGAGGTGGTTGGACGGCTCGTCCAGCAGCATCAGGTCGGGGCTTTCCAGCAGCAGCTTCGCAAGCATCAGCCGCGACTGCTGGCCGCCGGAGAACGTTGAGGCCGGGCGCTGGTAGTCGGCCTCGGCAAAGCCCAAACCGGAGAGGATCTCCTCGACCCGATAGTCGACGTCGTAGGCGTCCTGGTGCAGGATCTGCTCATGGATCTGGTCGTAACGACGCCCGGCGCGTTCGCGGTCGTCCTCGTCGTCGGCCTCGGCCATCTCCTTCGCGGCCTCTTCCAACTCGGCCTGCAGGTCCAGCAGCGAGGCCAGCCCGGAGCGGGCGACGTCCATTAGCGTCTGGTCGGGGGCGAAGTTGGGCTGCTGGCGGAGCAGGCTGACGCGAACGCCCTGGCGGACGTAGACCGAGCCGTATTCGGGCTGCTCGGTGCGGTCGAGCAGCTTCATCAGCGTGGTTTTGCCCGCGCCGTTGGGTCCGACCAGCCCGATACGGTCGCCGGCGCGGACCTCGAAGGCGAGGTCGGTGAAGATCGGGTCGCCGGCGTACTGTCGGCCCAAACCCTGGGCGGAGATCAGGATCATGGCTTCGCGTGCGTGGGGAGATCGGGGGGCGGCGGGAACGGCCGGCTCCGGTCGGTCGCCGCCGAAACGATTCGGACCCGCGACACAACCCATCATACTGTACGCCGCTCCAACCCGGCCAGCCGGAACACGAGCCGTCGGACCAGCCCAGGATGCTCGCGCAGTCATGACCGATCTGGTCGTAAGGTATCCATCAGAGGACCCGTGTGAGACTCGGCTGACCTGCCGGGAGTTAGCGAGCTGTGATCGCACAAAATGGGCCGAACGAACCCACCCGAAAACCCGAGATTCGACGCTCAACCAACCAGCATACCTGGGTTTGCGTCGAACGGCTCCGGTCGTGCGCGGGTTCAATCGAAGCCGATTTCTCGCGAGCGACCGACCGAAGCCCGAACGGCTGCCGACGCCTGGTGGAGACCGGCGAGGCAGCCCCCGGGAAGTTGGGGGCGAGCCTCCGACGAAAATTGCCGAACAAACCCACTTGCGAGGCCCGTCTCAAACTCACAAAAATCGACCAGATCAGCCCTTGCGCCGAATTGGCTCCGTTGACGCTTCGAGCGATCGAACCCGAATTCGCCCCCCTGCGAAGCAGCCAACGAGAAGTCGGCCCCGGGAGGGGACAATCGAACGCCCCCTGGCGACCCGGCCGTTTTGGGTTTACGATGACGGTCGATCCGCGAGGCGCCTCCGTCCGGCCCGAATCGTTGGGATCGGTTACCCGTCGGCAATTGGTCGCGAACCTGCGAGGGCGACCCGCCCGGCCGCCTCGCCAAGATTCTGTCATGACGCACCCGCCCACCGCCCGCCCTGAGTGGTCGATTCCCCTCGATCCGGTCCTCCAGAAAGAGCTGGAGCAGTACGTCCTGGTCACGAACTGGGAAAAGCTGCTGGGGATGGTCGACGTCGTCTACAACTGGGGGAGGCGCTCCAGCCTCTGGCCCCTGGGCTTCGGTCTGGCCTGCTGCGCGATCGAGATGATCTGCACGGCCTCCAGCCGGTTCGACCTGGCCCGGTTCGGCGCCGAGGTCTTCCGGGGATCTCCGCGCCAGGCGGACCTGATGATCGTCTCCGGCACCGTCACCAAGACGATGATGCCCCAGATCGTCCGCCTCTACGACCAGATGCCCGAGCCCAAGTACGTCATCGCGATGGGGGCGTGCGCCTCGGGCGGGGGACCGTTCAAGGAGGGGTACAACGTCGTCTCCGGCGTGGACAAGTTCCTCCCCGTCGACGTCTACATTCCCGGCTGCCCGCCCACTCCTCAGGCCCTCATCAACGGGATCATCACGCTCCAGAAGAAGATCGACGGCGAGAAGATCGTCGAGGCCCCCTGGTATCGCGGCGACGTCGAGCGCGAGGTCCCCGTCCCGGCCCTCGGCCCCGACCTGATCGACCTGCGGACCGTCGAGATCGCCGCCGAACGGACTGCCCAGGGACTCATGGAGCGGCACGAGGAGGGCCTGCCCAAGCCCCTCAAGATCCCCGCGCCCAGGGCCGGCGATGAGCCGGCCGCCCCCGCCGCAGCCCCCGGCGGCAAGCCGGCGAAGAAGATCAAGCGAGCCCTCGTCCGGCCGAGCGCCGTCTGGCTGGGCGATGCTGGGCTCGCCGCGCTGGCCGACCGGATCAATGCGGCCGTCGGGCAGGGGCGCGTCGAAATCGTTCGGGCCGGGCTGTTGATCCCCGCCGATCGTCTGGTCGAGGTCGCCCGCTATCTCCGCGATCGGGATGCGATTCGGTTCGACTACCTGACCAGCCTTCAGAGCGTCCACTACGAGGACTGCATCGAGGTCAACTACCACCTGGAGAGCACGTCCCGCCCCGGTTCGATGGTCTTGCTCCGCGTCCGGACCTCCGAGATCGAAGGTGAAGGCGAGGTTCCTTCCCTCTACCACGTCTACCGTGGCGCTGACCTCCAGGAGCGCGAGGTCTTCGACATGATGGGCGTCCGCTTCTCGGGCCACCCTGAGTTGAAGCGGATCCTGATGTGGGAGGGTTTCGCCTACTACCCGCTCCGGAAGGACTACCTGGAGCCTTACTACGAGGGTCCCACGAAGGTCTTCCCCAGCCGGATCGAGGAAGGGCAGGGGCTCCACATTCGGTCCGAGGAGATCAATCCCTTCGGGACGAACCTCAAGATCCCCAGGGGCTTCAAGGACTGGGGCAGCCTCTCGGGAATGGACGATCCCAAGGGAATCGAGCCGCCGCAGGACGGAGTGGCCGTCGAGGCGCTCGATTCTGACCGGTTCATGGTCAGCATGGGGCCGCAGCACCCCAGCACCCACGGCGTCTTCCGGATGAACGTCCGCGTCGACGGCGAGACGATCGTCGGCCTGAAACCCGTGATGGGCTACCTGCACCGGAATCATGAGAAGATCGGCGAGCGCAACACGTTCCTCATGAACATGCCGTTCACCGATCGGCTCGATTACCTGACCAGCATGGGGAACAACTTCGGCTACGCCCTGGCCGTCGAGCAACTCATGGGCGACGAGGCGAAGCCCCCTGAGCGGGCCGAGTACATCCGGGTGATCATGGCCGAGCTGACGCGGATCGCCAGCCACATGTGGTCGATCGGCTTCCTGCTCAACGACCTGGGCGCGTTCTTCACCCCCGCCCTCTACGCCATCGAGGAGCGCGAGTTGATCCTCGACCTCTTCGAGTGGGCGTCGGGGAGTCGGATGATGTGCAACTACTTCCGCTTCGGAGGCGTCGCCGCCGACCTGCCGCCGGGCTGGCTCGACCGCTGCCGGGCGATCGTCGAGAATCGACTCGACAAGAAGATCGACGAGCTGGACGAATATCTCTCGGGCAACGAGATCCTCCTGGACCGCGCCCGGGGCGTGGGGGTTCTCTCAACCGAAGACGCCATCAACTTCTCGACGTCCGGGCCGGTGCTGCGGGGCTCGAACGTCCCCTACGACCTGCGCCGGGCCGCCCCGTACGGTATCTACGATCGGTTCGAGTTCGCCGTGGCGGTCGGCAACCACGGCGATGTCTACGACCGGTACTACGTCCGGCTGATGGAGATGCGCGAGAGCGTCCGAATCCTGAAGCAGGCCGTGCGCGGCATCCCCGAAGGGCCGATCCTGGCGGGCAAGAAAACCTATCAGATCAAGGTCCCGGCGGGCGAGGCTTACGGGCGGGTCGAGAACCCCAAGGGAGAACTCGGCTACTACCTCGTGTCGGACGGATCGGCGGCGGCTTATCGGTATCACGTCCGGAGCCCGAGCTTCATCAACCTGACGGCCCTGGAACGCATGTGCCTGGGTCGGACGATCGCGGACGTGGTCGGGATCCTGGGGAGCCTCGACATCGTGTTGGGCGAGGTCGACCGCTGAAAGCTGACAGGTGAGTTTTCGACGTCTTCCCCCCTGGAGGGGGAAGACAGACCGCGAAGCGGTCAGATGAGGGGGACGACCGGCGCGGGATGACTCCCGCGATCGCACCGAACGCGAGGTCGGTCATCCCCCTCATCCGGCCCTTCGGGCCACCTTCCCCCTCCAGGGGGGAAGGCTGATTCAGAGGGAAGGGGATGGGTTTCATGGCCATCGGGTCGGGCGTCATCCGCGGTCACTGGATCACGCTCAGGCGGTTCCTGCTCACGTTCGCGCGGGACGTCCGCGACGGCTTCGCGCTGAGGCGTCGCGGAGGCGGCCCGCAGCCGCTCGACTTCTTCAAGACCCCAACGCGGGGTGAAGAGCGCGTGGTCGTCCAGGACGCCACAATCGACGGCCTGTTCACCGTCGAATACCCGGACGAACGCCTCCCGGTCTTCGAGCGGTTCCGGATGCTCCCGGTCCTGATCTACGACGATGAGGACGGCAACGTCCGCTGCACGTCGTGCAACATCTGTGCGAAGGTCTGCCCGCCCCAGTGCATCTGGATGGTCCAGGCGAAGAGCCCCAAGGGAACGGTCGTCCCGCTCCCGGAGGACTTCTTCATCGATATGGACGTCTGCATGAACTGCGGCCTGTGCGCCGAGTACTGCCCGTTCGACGCCATCAAGATGGACCAGAACTTCGAGCTGGCCAACTCGGAGCGGCACCGAACGCACATTTACAGCCTGCAGGACTTGCTCGTCTCTAGCGCTTACTACGCCCAGACTCACCCCGAAGCCTGGTCCAGCCCCGAGGAAACCGCTGAGCGAGCGAAGGTGGCCAAGAAGAAGGGCCAGCGACTCCAGAAGGCTCTGGGTGCCGGAAGAGGCGTGGGGACTGAAAGTGCGCCGAAGACCTCAGCTCTGATATGATCGCATGGCTCAGCCGTGCGAGGCCTTGAGACGACAGCGATCGTGGCAGCCAGGGGAGACGGGTTCATGACGATGCACGCGATGCCGGTGATGATCGGTGTGCTGGCGATCCTTGCGATCGCGCTGCGGTTCTACAGCAAGTTCCTGGCGGTGAAGGTCGCGGCGCTGGACGACTCGCGGACGACTCCAGCGCATCGGTTCGAGGACGGCCAGAACTTCGAGCCGACGAATCGCTGGGTGCTCTTCGGCCACCACTTCGCGGCGATCTCCGGGGCCGGGCCGCTGATCGGGCCGGTGCTGGCGATCCAGTTCGGCTACCTGCCGGGGCTGATCTGGATCGTCGTCGGCGTCTGCCTGGCCGGGGCCGTGCAGGACATGATGGTGCTGGCCCTCTCAACCCAACGCGGGGGGCGCAGCCTGGCGAGCCTGGCCCGGACCGAGATCGGTCGTCCGGCGGGCGTCGCGGCGTCGATCGCCATCCTCTACATCATCATCATCGCCCTGGCCGGACTGGGGGTCGTCGTCGTGAAGGCCCTCGGCGGCGAGGAAGTCGCGATGAAGGCCGGAACCACGCTGGTCTATCCCGAGCGTGCGCGGGTCACCTCGAAGATGGAGGTGAACAGCCCCAGGGTCTACGACGTGCCGCCCGGTTCGACCTACCGCTTCGGCGCGGGTGAAGACCAGACGATGCTGTTCCAGGAGTCGTTCAAGCTCGCCGTGCCGAGCGACCAGTCCCTGAAAGCAGCCCCTGACGGCAAGGGCTTCCTCCTCCCCGAGAAGGCCGTGCGGCTGGTCCCGGGAAGCTCCTGGGGGACGTTCACTATCGCGATGACGATCCCCATCGCTCTGTTCGTCGGTTGGTACATGTACAAGCTGCGGCCGGGGAAGGTGGTCGAGGCCTCCCTCATCGGCGCGGTACTCGTCCTGCTGGTCACTGGTCTGGGAAGCCTGGTGCCGAACTCGCCGCTGGAGCCTTACTTCGCGCTCTCGCGGTTCTGGACGGTCGTCGCGGTGGCCGTCTATGGGTTCGTCGCGGCCGTGCTGCCGGTCTGGCTGCTGCTCTGCCCGCGCGACTATCTCTCCAGCTTCCTGAAGATCGGCACCATCTTCCTGCTGGTCGCCGGCGTGGTGGTCGCCAACCCCAAGCTCCACGCCCCGGCCGTCAGCCCGTTCTTCGCGAGCGGCGGCGGGCCTTACTTCAACGGTCCGATCTTCCCCTATCTCTTCATCTGCATCATGTGCGGAGCCGTGTCGGGATTCCACGCGCTGGTCGCCTCGGGCACGACCCCCAAGATGGTGAACCGCGAGGGGGACGTTCGGATGATCGGCTACGGGGCGATGTTGATGGAGGGCCTCGTCGGCGTGGTCGCCCTGATCGCCGCCGCGGCGCTGCCGAGCTCGATGTACTACGACATCAACATCGATCTGGGCAAACGCCCTGACTTCCTCACCGCCAATCCCGACTTCGCCCGCTTCTTGAAGGCCGGCGAGTTCGACATGGACGGCGGTCACGCGCCCGAGAGCGAGTTGGTGGCGATGGAACGCGACACGAAGGAGTCGCTCCACGGCCGAACGGGCGGAGCGGTGACGCTGGCGGTCGGCATGGCCCGGATCTTCACCGAAGCGATGCCCGGCCTCGGCTCGTTCAAGGCGTTCTGGTATCACTTCGCCATCATGTTCGAGGCGCTCTTCATCCTGACCACGATCGACGCCGGGACGCGCATCGCTCGGTTCCTCGTGCAGGAGATCCTCGGCCGGATCTGGAAGCCGCTGGGAGACCTGGAGTGGGTGCCGGCCTCGATGTTCGCCACCGGCCTGGTCGTCTTCTCGTGGGGCTACTTCATCGCGACGGGGTCGGTCGAGAGCATCTGGCCGATGTTCGGCCTCGCCAATCAACTGCTGGCGGTCATCGCGCTGGCCGTCGTGACGACGGGCCTGTTCAACGCCGGCCGGGGCCGCTACGCCTGGGCGACCATCGCCCCGATGGCGTTCGTCGTCTGCACGACGGCGACCGCCGCGTACTACGAAATCTCCGGCAAATTCTGGGGGATGATCAAGGCGGGGCAGGTCGCGAAGGGATGGCTCAACATCGGCCTCACGGCCATGATGATCGCCTGCGTGGCGGTCATCCTGGCGTCGGCGATTACTCGTTGGCTGTCGCCTCGCCCGGCCGCCCTTGAGGGCGAGGCCGGGGCCGAGGCAGCGGTCCTGCAAGCGGTTGAAGCTTGAGGCCCGGACGACCCCGCCGGCCGGAGAACGACCGGCGGGGATCGAGGAGACTCAGCCGACTTCGCCGGCGCCGACCAGTTCCTTAGGCTTCGCGTTGCCGAGGACGCTGTGGCTCTTGCCGTAGGCGAAGTAGATCACCAGGCCGATGACCATCCAGACGACCAGACGAATCCAGGTGTCCTTGGGCAGCGGGATCATCAGGCCCAAGGCCGTCAGGACGCCCATCGGGGCCGTGAACCAGATGGCCGGGGCCTTGAAGGGCCGCTCGACGTCCGGCTGGGTGATCCGAAGATAGAGCGTTCCCGCGGAGACGATGGCGAAGGCGAACAGGGTGCCGATGGACGTCAGTTCGCCGGCGACGCTGAGCGGAAGAACGGCCGCGGCGATCATGACCACGATTCCCGTGATGATCGTCGTGACGTAGGGGGTGTGGAAGCGAGGATGAACCTTGGCGACGATCGGCGGCAGCAGGCCGTCCTTCGACATGGCGTAGAAGATTCGAGGCTGGCTCATGAGCATGACCAGGATGACCGAGCTGAGGCCGGCGATGGCGCCGATCTTCACGTAGAACGAGAGCCACGGCATCTTCATAGCGTCGGTCGCCACGGCCACCGGGTCGGGAACGTGGAGCTGCTTGAAGTTGACGACGCCCGTGAGAACGATCGACCCGAGCACGTAGAGGGCCGTGCAGAGAATCAGCGAGCCGATGATGCCGATGGGCATGTCGCGCTGGGGGTTCTTGGCTTCCTGAGCCGTGGTCGAAACCGCGTCGAATCCGATGAAGGCGAAGAAGACGAGCCCCGCGGCCCGAATGATGCCGCCCCAACCGTAGCGGAAATCGGTCCAATCGCCCTCGGCCGGACGGATGAACGGGCCGTCCCAGTTGGCGCTGTTGACGAGGGGCAGTCCCAGGATGATGAGCAGGATCAGGATCGAGACCTTGATGAAGACGATGACGTTGTTGACGCGAGCCGATTCCTGGACGCCGACCACCAGCAGGGCCGTCACCAGGGCGACGATCAGCATGGCCGGGGCGTTGAAGAGGGCGGTGACCTGCGGGAAACCGCTGTAGTCGACCCCAGCCGTGACGAGGGCTTCCTTGACCGACTCGAGCATCGACCAGCCGTGGCGGAGGTGGAGTTGGGCCGCGATCGCGTCGGGTACCTCGATCATCGCCGTGCCGGGCGAGGAGAGAAAACGCGGAGAGATGTCGATTCCGCGGTCATGGAGAAAGCTGGCGACGTATCCCGACCAGTTGATGGCGACGGTCGTCGCGCCAACCATGTACTCAAGGATCAGGTCCCAGCC
The DNA here is from genome assembly GCF_011065895.1 of Paludisphaera rhizosphaerae. Taxonomy (NCBI): domain Bacteria; kingdom Pseudomonadati; phylum Planctomycetota; class Planctomycetia; order Isosphaerales; family Isosphaeraceae; genus Paludisphaera; species Paludisphaera rhizosphaerae. Next base: position 85,542 of record NZ_JAALCR010000013.1, read on the forward strand.
GATCAGCCAGGCGATGAACTCGCCCATTGTGGCGTAAGCGTAGGTGTAGGCCGAGCCGGCGACCGGGACGGTCGAGGCCATCTCGGCGTAGCAGAGACCGGCGAAAGTGCAGACCACGGCCCCGAAGACGAACGAAAGCGGGATGGCGGGGCCCGCGTACTTGGCGGACGCCTCACCGGTGAGGCCGAAGAAGCCCGCGCCGATGATGGCGCCGATGCCTAGCATGATCAGATTGACGCCCGAGAGGGTACGTTTCAGACCGCCCTCTTCACTCGCGGCCGCCTCGGCCTTCAGCGCCGAGATTGATTTACGGACCCACATATTCGCCATCGTATCCTCTCGCTCGTCCAGTGTGTTGCAGGGGGCAGTCGAAAGCGCCGCCGAAGGATCGGCGGGCGAGACGCGGTCCGTTGAGAAGGGAGGCCGGCCGGCGAGGAGAGAGGAGCCCGGGGCCCGTTGGACCGCGTCCCGCGAAGATCATACAAAAATCAAGGAGCCGTCGTCACGGCAGTTCCTGGACCTCGATCTTGCGGATCGAGACCTTGCTCCCCGGATCGTGCTGCTGGAAGGCGAAGTAGCCGCCGTCCTTCCAGGTGTTGGCGAAGTCCATGAACTGGTACAGCTCCTCGCCGTTCACCCTGATCGTGATGAACGCGCCGGGCTTGCCGCGCCAGACCTTGTCGACGCACTCGATCTCGTAGGTGAACCACGTGTCGGGCGGCACGAGCTTCTTGTAGACGTGGACGAAGCCGTAGAGCGAGCCGGTGCGGATCGGGTCGGTATGGGTGCTGTCGATCTGGGCCTCATAGCCGTCGACGAAGTTCCCCTTGTTCGTCGGCGAGCGGAAGTACAGCCCGGAGTTGCCGTGGTCGTTGATCTTGACCTCGGCGCGGTACTTGAAGTTCTTGTAGGTCTTCGGGCTGTAGAGCATCGACGCCTTGCCCGAGCCGCGGATCTCCCCGTCGACGACCTCCCACTTCGTCTCCGAGCCTCCGCCGCCGACCGTCCATCCGCTCAGCGTCTTGCCGTCGAAAAGGGAGACCCACTCCTGCGCCTGGGCAGCCGAGGCCGCTCCCATCGAGATCGCGAGAGCGGCGAGCGTTCCGAGAGGCCATCTACGCGAGTTCATCGTTGCGATTCTCCTGGTTGTCGACCCCACGCCTCGCGGCTACTGAAAACCTTCCACGGGGCCGAGTTGCAAGTCTATAACGGTGGAAAGAGGCGTGCCAGGGGCCGCCCCGCCATTGGAGCCCTCGAACATGCCCGAAGTCCTCGGACCGACTCCGCCGCGTCCCCTCACCGTCGAGGAGGCTGCGACTCGACGCCGCGCCACGCCGACGTTCGACTCGTCTCGAGGGCTTGACTCCGACCTGCTTGAGAAGATCCTGCGTCTGGCCACTCTTGCGCCGTCGTCGACGAACCTCCAGCCCTGGCGATTCCTCGTCGTCCGCGACCCGGCGAACCGCCGCCGGCTGCAAAGCTGCGCTCGGAATCAACCCAAAGTGGGGCAGGCGTCCGTCGTCGTGATCGTCCTGGGCTACCACCACCCCGATCGGACTCACCTGGAGCCAATGCTGGCACTGCAGGTCGAATCGGGAGCCTGCACCCCAGAACGAGCCGCCGAGATCCGAGGTCGAGCCGCATCGGGATTCCGCGACCTCACGGATCGAGCGCTCTGGGCGACGCGGTCGACGATGCTCGCCGCCGCCACGATGATGCTCGCGGCCGAATCTCTGGGCGTCGCGTCCGCTCCAATGGAAGGGTTCGACGAGGAAGCCGTCAAACGAGAGTTCGGCGTTCCCGAGGATCACTCCGTCTGCTGCCTGGTGGCGTTGGGGTACGCCGCCGTCGAGAAGCCCTTCCCGGGCCGTTTCGATCTCGACGAGGTTTGCTACGCGGAGCACTTCGGCCGACCCTGGACCGGTTGAGTCTGGATCGCGCTCATCGCGCGACTTAGGATGCTCTCGACACGCCCACGGCGCTCGATCGCGCCGTCTTCTCCTCCAACCCCGAGGTCCCTCCGATATGCTCCGGAAATCGTTCGGCTCCCTGCCGCTCGCCGCCGCCCTGGCAGTCTCCTCGCTGATCTTTTCGGCCGGCGAGGCGACCGCGCAGGCCATCCCCGCCGTCACCCCCGCCCCTCGCGACGAAAAGTGGATGAAGACGCACGAGGCGCTCCTGGAAAAGTCGAAGCAGGCCCGCGAGGAGAACGGCGCGACGCTCGTGTTCCTTGGCGATTCGATCACGGCGGGGTGGCGTCAGAACGAGGCCTGGCAGAAGTTCTACGCCCCGCGGAAGGCCCTTAACCTGGGCATCGGCGGCGATCGCACTCAGCACGTCCTGTGGCGGCTGGAAAACGGCGAGGTCGAAGGCCTGAAGCCCAAGGCCGTCGTGCTGATGATCGGCACGAACAACTCGGGCTCCGACCCGGTCGACGCCATCGCGGCTGGCGTGAAGGCGATCGTCGCCGATCTTCGCAGCCGTCTGCCGGAAACCGACGTGCTGCTGCTGGCGGTCTTCCCGCGCGGCGAGAAGCCCGAACTCCCCGTTCGTGACAAGCTGAAGCAGGTCAACGCCGAGATCGCCAAGCTCGACGGCGGCAAGGTCCACTACCTGGATATCGGCGAGACCTTCCTGGAGAAGGACGGCACGCTCTCCAAGGAGATCATGCCCGATTTCCTCCACCTCACGCCCAAGGGTTATGAGCGTTGGGCGGAAGCCATCGAGCCTTCCCTCAAGAAGATCCTGGGCGAGTGAACGGTCGGTCGACGAGGCGGGCTGTCAGCCGCGAACCTCGCGGCGCGGCCCGCCGTCGATTCAGAAGTTGAACAGGTCCGAGGCACGAAGCTTGGGCAAGTCTTCCCACCGACCTTCCTCGTCGGCGAAGGGATGCCCGCCTCGGCATGATCGAGCCTCGTCCTCCTGTTCGAGGACGGTCAAGATCGCGTCGGCCAGCCTGAGATCGTCTTTGGTCGTGATTTTGAGGTTGAACGGCGAGCCCGCGACGATCGCGACGGAACGTCCGATCGCCTCGACGAGCAGGGAATCATCGGTCGCGGCGACGGCCGGGTCGCGCTTTTCATAGGCCTCCGCCAGCCAATCCCGGCGAAAGACCTGCGGAGTCTGTGCAAGGTACAGCCGGTCGCGCGGGACCGTCCCGACGATGACGCCCTCCTCGACCCGCTTGATCGTCTCCGCGACAGGCGTCGCCAGCATCGCCGCTCCCGTCTTCAAGGCGACCTCGAAGACGGCGGAGACCTGGGCCGGCGTGATGCACGGGCGGGCCGCGTCGTGAATCGCGACGAAGTCGCACGACCCCTTCACGCGGTCGAGAGCGGCGGCCACGGTGTCGGCCCGCTCGGCTCCCCCGACGAGCACGTCGAGACCGAGGAAGGCCACGTTGTCCCGATAGCGGCGGTCGAACATCTCGCGGTCTTCTTCGGCGATCGCGACGATGACTTGCCCGACCTCGTCGTTGTTCAGGAACGGTTGCAGCGCGCGAAGCCAGACCGAACGCCCTCTCAATTCGGCGTAGATCTTCTTGGTCTTCGGGTCGCCGAACCGGGTTGAACGACCGGCGGCTGGTAGAATGACGGCGAAGCGTCCCATGGCTTCCTCCTCGACCCTCGCAACATGCGAAGACCGCGCCAACTGCGTCGTCGCAACATCGCGACGACGCCTGTGCTGAAGTTTCCCGCGTGTATCGAGACCCTCAACGGCCCTGATTCTGGCGGCGCGAGGGTTCTGCGTCAACGAGCCAGGCGCCCCGCGTCACTGGCGTTGGGGCGGCGATGTCGGACAAAATGTCACAATCGGATCGTTCGTCGCCGCTTTGAGGAGGCCGCCCATCATGGAGTGCTTTGGACCGGAGTGCGCCGCAAGACTGCTGGGATGGCTTCGCGCCCGGGCCGAGGAAGGCGTTCTCACCGTTCCTTCAGGCGCCGGAGCCGTGCAACAGGGGCTTCTGTGGAAGGCCGCCCCTTACCAGGAAGACGCTCCCGCGATCACCTCGGCCGCCGAGATGGCCGGGGCCGTCGAGCATCTTCAATACGCGGTCTTCCGCCGCTACCAGAACCAACTCACCCGAGCGGAACGTGGGCGGCTGGACAATTCGATCGAGAACGCCTTATTCAAGATCGACCGATACCTGACGCGCGTCGACGCGGCCGAGCGTGCGATTCATGAGGCGGAGGTCGCCAGGCTTCGCGAAGAGGTCCGCGACCACAAGGAGCGAGTCGAACGGCTTCGCCTTCAGGCGAGGCGAGCGGAGTTGAAGCTGGCCCAGCTCACGAACCTGTCGCCGGAGACCTTCGAGGAGTTCGTCGGCGAGTTGTTCGAGGCGATGGGGTTCGAGGTCTCCCAGGTCGGCGGCAGCGGCGACGAGGGAATCGACTTGCACATTCGTCGCGGCGAACTGATCGCGATCGTCCAGTGCAAGTATCACAAGCGGGGCGTCGTCGGCTCGCCTGAGCTTCAGAAATTTCTTGGCTCGGTGCATCACGCCCACGCACACAAGGGTTACTTCGTCACCACGAGCACGTTCTCTCTCGCTGCTGAGAAGTTCGCCGCAGAGAACCCAATCGAGCTGGTCGACGGGCCGCGAATCGTGGAGTTGGTCACTCAGGCACTGGGTCCGGGCGCGCGGAAAGAGCCGGAGCCGACGTGGTTCTGAAGCAACGACGTCGAGACGTCCGGTGTTTTCGATGGAAACGCTCGCCGAGTCGTCCTATGATTCGTCGTGGCGGTCGTACGTCGTGCCATGAGGAAAACGACTCTGGATATGTCGGTCTCGACCAAGCTCCGAATTCGTCGCGCTTCGGTCGAGAAGACCGCCGCCTGTCTGCTTGACCGAGGGTGAATCGCCGGGGTAGTGTCTGCATCAAGGACGTCTTGGACGACAACCCGGCCTCCCCGGCCAAGGAGGGTTCAACAATGACTCCGCGCACCCAGATCCCCAAACTGCGATCCCTGGAACTCCCCGCCGAGTTCGAGGATCTGACGGGCCACATCAATGGGGACGTTAAGGTGATCGTCTCAATCCTCGCCGAACGAGCCTCCGAGCGGCTGATGCTCTCAAAGCGTCAGACGCAGCAGTTGCAGAGTTCGCTCTGGAACCGCCTGGTCGAGGCCGTAAACAGCGAAATCAAACCCCTCTCCGCCGACCATCGCTGAGCATCGCAGGGTCGCATCGAGATCGAAACGTCTATGCCTCGCATTATCATCGGCGCCACGGGTTCGGTCGCCTCGGTGCGCGTCCCCGCGCTCTGTTCTGCGCTCGTTGAGCAGGGGCATGAAGTACGAGTCGTCGCCACGGAGCCGGCGCTCTACTTCTTTGGAGCCGACGAACTCCCCAGCGGCGTGAAACTCCACCGCGACGCCGACGAGTGGCCGGGCGACCAATATCGCCGCGGGGATGAGGTCCTTCACATCGAATTGCGTCGCTGGGCCGATCTCCTCGTGGTCGCTCCGCTCGACGCCAACACCCTCGGCAAGTTCGCGCTGGGGCTCTGCGACAACCTCCTCACCTGCTTGTTCCGGGCGTGGGACTTCGGTCGCCCCGTCGTTCTGGCCCCTGCCATGAACACGATGATGTGGGACAAGCCGGCCACCTCCCGGCACCTGGCGCAGCTCTGGTCCGACCAGACAGGACGCGACGCCCCGGCGGGATGGTCGCTCGAATCGGCCGAACTCCACTTCGCTCGGGAAGCACCAGCGCTGATCCTCGTCCCTCCTCAGTCCAAACGTCTCGCCTGCGGCGACATCGGCCTGGGAGCGATGGCCGAGGCTGGGCGGATCGCCGAGGTCGTCCGCGATTGGGCCGAACGTTCGACTCCGACCGATTGACTCGGAGATCCGCGTGGCAGGCTGATCCGCAACGCTTGCGCAAAGCGTAGCGACTTTTCCAGACTGATACGTACAAACAGCCCGGGCGTTGGCGCTTTTTCGTGAAAACCCCTTGACGCGGCCGCGCGCCGGAGCGTTAACTATTACGAATTCCGATATGGGTCGGCGCGCACTATCGAGAAAAATGCGGGCGGGCGAAGTCGCATGCAGTTCGAATCGCTCCAGATCTTCTGCGACGTCGTGCGTTGTGCGAGCTTTTCGCGAGGTGCGTCGGAGAACAAGATCTCGCAGTCGTCGGCGAGCCAGGCCGTTCACCAGCTGGAGACTCGGCTGGGAGTGCGCCTGATCGACCGATCGAAACGGCCTCTTGTTCTGACCGAAGAAGGGAAGATCTACTACGAGGGCTGCAAGGATCTCGTGGCGCGTTATCTCGACCTTGAGGATCGCGTCCGGACGTTGAACGACGATCGAAAAGCGACCGGCACCGTGGGGGTGGCGGCGATCTACTCGGTGGGCCTGCTTCACATGAGCCGCTACGTCAAGACCTTCGAGGAGCGCCATCCCGAAGCGAGCGTCCGGCTGGAGTACCTCCACCCGACTCAGGTTGTGGAGCGGGTGAGAGAAGGCGACGTCGAGCTGGGTTTGATCTCTTTTCCGCGGAAGTGGTCCGAGCTGGTGGTGATCCCCTGGCGCGAGGAGCCAATGGTCCTGGTGACCTCTCCCTCGCATCGGTTCGCCCACCGGGGGACGATCTCCGTCGGCGACCTGGATGGCGAGACGTTCGTCGGCTTCGATTCTGAGCTCTCGATCCGGAAAGCGATCGACCGCTTCCTCAGGCGTCACGACGTCGAGGTGGAGGTCGCGCTTGAGTTCGACAACATTGAGAACATCAAGCGGGCTGTTGAGATCTCTGCGGGCGTGGCCATCCTGCCCGAACCTTCGGTCGAAGAGGAAGTCCGAGCGGGCACGCTGGCGAGTCTTAGGATCGAAGGTCAGGACCCAAAGCACCGCTTGACACGTCCACTGGCGATCATCCACCGTCGCCATGACAAACTGGACGTCACGACGACCCGATTCCTGGAATTGCTCACGGGTTGCGAGCTGGAGGCGGTGGGCCCGCCGGCGACTCGTCGAGTTCCAGCCGCATCCTCCTCCTGACGGCTTTTGCGGCTCGTTCAGGTTTAGAACAGGCCGGAGCCCTCGCCTTCCTCCCGGCGCGGTCTCCCAGCGGCTCCGGCCCGAATCGCCTCGACGCCCCGAGAGGGGCTCTCGGACCCCCGACGGCGGCTCCGAGTCCAAGAAACACCCGGTCCCCGCCGACCCGATACGCCGGTCGGCCGACGCGACCGCCTCCCGATCGACCTTGTCCGATGAAAGCCAGTCCTGGAAGGACCAACGCGATGCGACACGGAATCCCCCCTCGTCAGGGTCTCTATGACCCGGCGAACGAACACGACGGCTGCGGCGTGGGCTTCCTCGTCGATATCAAAGGCCGTAAGTCCCACGCTATCGTCCGCGACGGCCTCAAGGCCCTGGTCAACCTGGACCACCGCGGCGCCTGCGGCTGCGAGAACAACACCGGCGACGGCGCCGGGATCCTGATCCAGATCCCCCACGAGTTCCTCAAGGCTCGTTGCGCCCCGCTCGGCATCGAACTGGGCGAGCCCGAGACCTACGGCGTCGGCGCCTTCTTCACCTCGCCCGACCCGGAACAGCAGGAATTCGGCCGCAAGCTGTTCGAGGAACTCGTCGCCGACGAAGGTCAGGTGTTCCTCGGCTGGCGACAACTCAAGACGGACAACTCGCCGCTCGGCGACGGCGCGAAGTCCGTCGAGCCCGCCGTCTTCCACGCGATGATCGGCCGCGGGCCGAACGTCAAGGACGCCGACGCCTTCGATCGCAAGCTCTACGTGATCCGCAACCGATTCGAATCGGGGATCATGGAGTCGGGCCTCAACGATCACAAGTTCTTCTACTTCCCCAGCCTGTCCTGCCGGACGGTCGTCTATAAGGGGATGCTCACGCCGGCGCAGGTGGAAGAGTACTACGCCGACGATCTCCGCGATCCGTTGCTCGTCAGCGCGATCTGCATGTTCCACTCTCGCTTCAGCACCAACACGTTCCCGAGCTGGGAGTTGGCTCACCCGTATCGGTTGATCTCGCACAACGGCGAAATCAACACGCTCCGCGGCAACATCAATTGGATGCGAGCCCGCGAGTCCCTCTTCGAGTCGAGCCTCTACGAGCCCGGCGATCTGGACCAGATCAAGCCGATCATCCGCGAGGGGCTCAGCGACACCGCGTGCCTCGATCACGCCCTGGAGTTGCTCGTCCGCTCCGGTTACGACCTGGCCCACGCGATGATGATGCTCATCCCGGAGGCCTGGGAAAATCACGAGTCGATGTCCCAGGTGAAGAAGGACTTCTACGCCTATCACTCCTGCCTGATGGAGCCCTGGGACGGGCCCGCGTCGGTCGTCTTCACCGATGGCAAGTGCGTCGGCGCCACGCTCGACCGTAACGGCCTGCGGCCCAGCCGATACGTCGTCACGACCGATGGCCGCGTCATCATGGCCTCCGAGGTCGGCGCCCTGGAGGTTCCCCCCGAGCAGGTCGAGTCGAAGGGCCGGCTGGAGCCGGGCCGGATGTTCCTCATCGACCTGGAGCAGGGGCGGATCGTCGGCGACGAGGAGTTGAAGAACAAGATCGCCTCCGCCAAGCCCTACGGCGAATGGCTCAAGGAGTACATGGTCCCGCTGGCCGACCTGCCGGCGGCCCCCATGGTCCCCGGCCCCGACCGGCGGACCCTCTCGCAGCGCCAGCAGGCGTTCGGCTACACCCTTGAAGACCTTAAGTACATCGTTGGGCCTATGGGCGAGAAGGGCGAAGAGGCGATCGGCTCGATGGGCAACGACGCCCCGCTGGCCGTCCTCTCCGACCGCGCCCAGCCTCTCTACAGCTACTTCAAGCAGCTCTTCGCCCAGGTGACCAACCCGCCGCTGGACGCGATCCGCGAGGAGTTGGTGACTTCGGTCTTCACCGGCGCCGGCGGCGAGAAGAACTTGCTGGAGCCGTCTCCCGATTCCTGCCGCCAGATCGCGCTCGATATGCCGATCGTCGACAACGACGAGATGGCCCGTCTGAAGCAGCTCGACGGCTGGCGCGGCTTCACCTCGGTCACGCTGCCGATGCTCTTCCGGGCGTCCGAAGGCGTCGCCGGCATGAAAGCGGCCCTCGAACAGCTTTTCGAGCAGGCCTGCGAGGCGATTCGAGGCGGCGCGAGCCTGATCATCCTGTCGGATAGGGGCGTCAATGAAGAGATGGCTCCGATTCCGTCGCTGCTGGCCTGCTCGGGGCTGCACCATCACCTCGTCCGCCAGGGCCTGCGATCCCGCGCCGGGCTCTTGATCGAATGCGGCGACGCCCGCGAGGTCCACCACTTCGCCCTGCTGCTGGGCTACGGCGCCGGCACGATCAACCCGTACGTCGCCTTCGAGACCCTCTATGACCTGATCCGCCAGAAGGTCCTCAAGGGGCTCGATTACGAGGAAGCGATCCACCGCTACCAGAAGGCGATCAAGAAGGGGGTCGTGAAGGTGATGTCCAAGATGGGCATCAGCACGATCCAGAGCTATCGCGGTGCGCAGATCTTCGAGGCGATCGGCCTCAATCAGGAGTTCGTCCGCGAATACTTCGACAAGACCGCATCGCGGATCGGCGGCGTGGGCCTGGAGGAGATCTCCCGCGAGACGCTGGAGCACCACACCCGCGCGTTCTCGCCGCGGGAGTTGTCCGCCGGAACCCTCGAAGAGGGCGGTCAGTACCAGTGGCGCCGCGACGGCGAGTTCCACCTGTTCAATCCCGAGACCGTCTTCCGGCTCCAGCACGCGACGCAGGCCGGCCGGTTCGACATCTTCCGTCAGTACACGAAGCTGATCGACGAGCAGAGCGAGCGGCTCAATACGCTTCGCGGCCTGTTCACCTTCCGACTCGATGATTGCACGCCGATCCCCATCGAGGAGGTCGAGCCCATCGAGTCGATCGTCAAGCGGTTCGCCACCGGCGCCATGAGCTACGGCTCGATCTCGGCCGAAGCGCATGAAACCCTGGCCATCGCCATGAACCGGCTCGGCGGCAAGTCGAACACCGGCGAAGGGGGCGAGGATCCCGAGCGGTTCAAGCCGCTCCCCAACGGCGACAGCAAGCGAAGCGCCATCAAGCAGGTGGCCTCCGGCCGATTCGGCGTGACGAGCGAGTATCTCGTCAACTCGGACGAGATCCAGATCAAGATGGCTCAGGGGGCCAAGCCCGGCGAAGGCGGCCAGCTTCCCGGCCACAAGGTCTGGCCGTGGATCGCCAAGGTTCGCTACTCCACGCCCGGTGTGGGCCTCATCAGCCCACCGCCGCACCACGACATCTACTCGATCGAAGACCTCGCCCAGCTGATCTACGACCTCAAGAACAGCAACCCGCGGGCGCGGATCAACGTCAAGCTGGTGGCGGAGGTGGGCGTGGGGACCGTCGCCGCGGGTGTGGCGAAGGCTCACAGCGACGTCGTCCTCATCAGCGGCCACGACGGCGGCACCGGCGCGAGCCCGCTGACCTCGATCAAGCACGCCGGCGCCCCCTGGGAACTGGGCCTGGCCGAGACGCAGCAGACTCTCGTCCTGAACAAGCTCCGCGACCGCATCGTCGTCCAGACCGACGGCCAGCTCAAGACCGGCCGCGACGTGGTGATCGCCGCGTTGCTCGGGGCCGAAGAGTATGGCTTCGCCACCGCCCCCCTCGTCGTGATGGGTTGCATCATGATGCGGGTCTGCCATCTCGACACCTGCCCGGTCGGCATCGCCACCCAGAACCCCAAGCTTCGCGAGAAGTTCCGGGGCAAGGCCGAGCACGTCGTCAACTTCTTCAAGTACATCGCCGAGGAAGTCCGCGAGCTGATGGCCCAGCTCGGCTTCCGGACCATCGACGAGATGATCGGCCGCAGCGACCTGCTTGACATGAAGCGGGCCCTCGACCACTACAAGGCCAAGGGGCTCGACTTCTCGAAGATCTTCTACCGCCCCGAAGTCGGCCCTGAGGTGCAGGTCCGCCGCACGAAAGAGCAGGATCACGGCATCCAAAGCTCGCTCGACGTCACCACGCTCGTGCCGGCCTGTGCACCGGCCCTGGAACGCGGCGAGCCTGTCTCGCTGGAGTTCCCGGTCATCAACGTCAACCGGACGGTCGGCACCATCCTCGGCAGCGAGGTCAGCCGAAAGTACGGCGGCGCCGGGCTCCCGGACGACACGATCAAGATCAAGTTCAACGGCTCCGCCGGCCAGAGCTTCGGCGCCTTCGTCCCCAAGGGCATGACCCTGACGATCGAGGGCGATTCCAACGACTACGTCGGCAAGGGGCTCTCCGGCGGCAAGATCATCGTCTATCCGCCCAAGACGGCGAAGTACGTCGCTGAGGAGAACGTGCTGATCGGCAACGTGGCCCTTTACGGGGCGACAGCGGGCCGAGCCTTCTTCCGAGGCCGCGCCGGCGAGCGGTTCTGCGTCCGCAACAGCGGTGCGCAGACGGTCGTCGAAGGGACCGGAGACCACGGCTGCGAATACATGACCGGCGGCGTCGTCCTCGTCATCGGTCGAACCGGGCGGAACTTCGCGGCGGGCATGAGCGGCGGCGTCGCCTTCCTCCTCGACGAGGCTGGCGACTTCGAGTCGCGCTGCAACCTCACGATGGTCGCCCTTGAGAAACCCGACTCGGAGGACGCGGAGCTGATCCGCGACCTCCTCATCCAGCACGCCGGCTACACCGGGAGCGCAGTCGCCGCCCGACTGCTCTCCGACTGGGAGCGGTCCGTCGAGATGTTCGTGAAGGTGATGCCGCTGGACTACCGCCGCGTGCTCGAAGAACGAAAGAAGGCCGCCGCCGAGCAGGTTGGAGAGGCCGAAGCCCAGATGGAGGTGACGCATGGGTAAGCCGAGCGGCTTTCTTGAAATCGCCCGCGAGACTCCCTCGCGACGCCCGGTCCAGGAACGTCTTGGCGACTACCTGGAGGTTTATCACCCTTTTCCGGATGACAAGCTCAAGGCGCAAGGGGCCCGCTGCATGGACTGCGGCATCCCCTTCTGCCACCAGGGCTGTCCGCTGGGGAACCTGATCCCGGACTGGAACGACCTGGTCTACCACGACCAGTGGCGAGCGGCGATCGATCGCCTGCACCAGACCAACAACTTCCCCGAGTTCACCGGACGGCTCTGCCCGGCCCCCTGTGAGGCCTCGTGCGTCCTGGGGATCAACAGCGACCCCGTGACGATCAAGCAGATCGAAGTCGGGATCATCGATCGCGCCTGGGACGAGGGCTGGGTCCAGCCGCAGCCTGCGAAGGTCAAGACGGGCAAGACGGTGGCGGTCGTCGGCTCCGGGCCGGCGGGGCTAGCCGCGGCTCAGCAACTCGCGCGGGCCGGTCATGACGTCACGGTCTTCGAGCGGGCCGACCGCATCGGCGGACTGCTTCGCTACGGGATCCCTGACTTCAAGATGGAGAAGCGGCACCTTGACCGCCGTCTTGAGCAGATGGAGGCCGAGGGCGTCGTCTTCAAGCCGAACGTAAACGTCGGCGCGGACGTCACGGGCGACTCCCTGCTGGCGGACTTCGACGCGATCTGCCTGTGCGGCGGAGCGACACAGCCGCGCGACCTGCCGATCGAGGGCCGTGAGCTCGACGGCGTCCTCTTCGCGATGGACTTCCTGACCCCTCAGAACAAGCGCGGGGCGGGCGACGAGATCGAGGAGAATCCATCGCTCACCGCGGCCGACAAGCACGTCATCATCATCGGCGGCGGCGACACCGGCGCGGACTGCCTCGGCACCTCGCATCGGCATGGTTGCAAGTCCGTCCACCAGTTCGAGATCGTTCCTCGTCCTCCCGAGGGTCGGGCGCCCGCCAACCCCTGGCCGCAGTGGTCGAACATCTTCCGCGTCTCTTCCGCCCACGAGGAGGGAGGGGTTCGGGAGTATCAGATCAGCACCAAGCGGTTCCACGGCGAAAACGGCCGGGTCACGGCTCTGGAGACCGTCCGGGTCGAGATGGTCGTCGAGAACGGCCGTCCGAAGTTCGTCGAGGTCCCCGGGAGCGAGATGACCTACCCGGCCGACCTCGTCCTGCTCGCCATGGGCTTCGTCGGCCCTGAACGAGGCAGCCTGCTGGAACAGCTCGGCGTCGAGCTCGACCGGATGGGGAACGTCAAGAGCGACGAATTCCGTCGGACGAACGTGTCCAAGGTCTTCGCGGCCGGCGACATGACCCGCGGACAGAGCCTGATCGTCTGGGCCATCGCTGAAGGCCGGCACGCCGCGGCGACCATCGACGAATTCCTTATGGGAGCCACGGAGCTGCCTCGCCCGCTGGAGCACGGCAACGTGATGCGTCCGTTCGCCTGACTCTCCCGATTTTGATTCAAGAATCGATGACCCCGGGTCGACGGCAGCTCGCCGTCGGCCCGGGGTCGCTTTATTAACCGCTCACGAAGAGCGTTTGGAACGACTGATCCTGGCGCATCGGATGTGAGGATAACGCTCTGAGGAAGCTTTAATCCAAAGGAATCAGTAATCCATTGATTCGATTGGACCGATGTTTTCTGCGAGACGACATGAACGACTCGTTCGTTCCAGGGTCAAGGACGACCCCTGATCGCGATGAATATCCAGGCAAGACAGGATGTCGATCCCATGATAATACGTTTTCCGCGAAACGTTCGGGGCTGGGCGTGCGGCCTGGCTGCTTTCGTCATACTTCAGCCGGTCGGGGCCCTGGCGCAGGAAGAAGCAGGGGTTGTTCCTGCGGATGCCGCCAAGACCAGCCGGGTGCGTCGATTCTTCGACCCATCCTCGTGGGGACGGAATAACGCCCCGACCGCCGGCCGCTATCTTAGGGCCCAGGACGCGCCGGTCTCCGCCTCGGCTGAGGGCGTACGTCCCAGTCCGAGCGATCCCTATCTCCAGCGCGTGATGCAGGAATCGACGCCTCCGATCGGCGTCCCGAGTGTTCCCTCTCCTGCGCCTCCGGTCGGCGATCCGTTTGGGGCGGGCACCTCGCCCGGGACGCCGGATCTCGCGGTTCCGGCTGCCGACCGTAACATCGGCGGCGGAGCACCGACCGAAGAGACCGCCGCCGTCGACGCCGCCGAGGATGAGGCCGACAAGGCCGATGAGCCGAAGCACCTGCAGGACTTGCTGGGCTTCGAGGAATCGCCCATCAAGATCTACGGCTGGCTCCAGAACAGCTACACCGGCAACACGAACGGCCGGGGGACGCTGGGCGAGAACTTTGGCGTGAATCCCAACCACAAGGCCAACTGGTGGATGGGAAACCAATATTACATCGTGGTCGAAAAGGTCGTGGAGCAGGATGACACGATCAACTTCGGCTTCCGCATGGACAACATGTTCGGCCACGACTGGCAGTTCAACTACGAGCAAGGTTTCCTGAACGGCTCGTTCCCGTTGAACCACATGGGGTACGACATTCCCCAGCTCTATGGCGAGGTTCACCTCCCGTTCCTGACCGAGGGGGGCATCGACGTCAAGGCCGGCAAGTGGTACACGATCGCCGGTTACGAACAGGTGCCCGCGATCGCCCGCCCGCTGCTCTCTGTGCCTTACATGTTCAACTACGGCCAACCGTTCACCCATGTCGGCGCCCTGACCACCTGGCACGTCACCGACAAGTTCAATCTCTATAACGGCGCCATCAACGGTTGGGACCGGTTCGTCAACGAGCGTTATGCGTGGGGCTACATTGGCGGCTTCTCCTGGACGAGCCAGGACGACAAGACGACCTTGGCCTTTACTGCCGTCTGGGGGCCCAACCAGTACCCATCTTTCCTGCCCAACGGTCAGCAGATCTACCCCACTGGGTATGTCAACATCCCGACCCTCACCGGACTACGCAATCCGGGCTACTGGCGGAACGACCGAACCCTGTTCACGACCGTCGGCACGCACAAGTGGTCTGACAAGCTCACCCAGGTCATGGAAACCGACCAGGGCTGGGAGCGGGCCATCCCCGGTCTTGGCTCCGGCGGCGCCAACGGGGCGCCTCGCGACGGCACCTGGTTCAGCTTCGGCAACTGGTTCCTGTACGAGTTCCATCAGAAGCTGACCGGCGTGTGGCGGTCGGAAGTCTTCTGGGATCCCCAGGGCGCTCGCACGCAGCAGATCGTCGACGGCCAGTACGTCGGCGACCGCTTCTATGAGATGACCCTCGGCATGATCTACAAGCCGGTCCCGAACCTCTGGATCCGGCCCGAGGCCCGCTACGACTGGTCTCAGTATCACGCAGCCTTTACGGACGGGACCCGCAAGAGCCAGCTGACCCTGGCCGTCGACGCCATCATCCTGTGGTGATCGTGGTCCAATCCGCGCCTCTCCCTTCCACGCCGAGGCTCTCCCCCTCGGCGTGAATTTTTGCGCTGGCACATCGGTTGCTCTACGGCCTCTTCGACTCCCGCGTCGTGCATGAAAAACCCCGTCGAAAAGCTCGCACCCTTATGTGCCTAAATCTCGACGGCGCCGTAGCTTCCGACGATGCGGAACGCGACGACTCGGCGACGTGCATCCTCGACCCGCCATCGATGAGTCCTCACTCTCTGCCTCCCTTGTAGAAGGACCTGCCCATGAAACGTGCAGTGGCACCGTTTGCGTTACTCGTAGCCCTCGCGGCTCTTGCCCTGGTGCCGTTCGACACTGGCGTTGATCTGCCGGCCGGTGACGAGGTGAACGCCGGCAATGTCGCCTGGATGCTGACCGCCTCGGCTCTCGTCCTCCTCATGACGCCGGGTCTCTCGTTCTTCTACGGTGGAATGGTCTGTAGCAAGAACGTCGTGTCGACGATGCTCCAGAGCGTGATCGCTCTGGGCGTAATCAGCCTGCTGTGGGTGTTCGTCGGCTTCAGCCTGGCCTTCGGCAACGACCTTGGCGGGTTCGGGATCATCGGCGATCCGCGGACGTTCTTCATGTTCGACCACAACGTCGCCAGCTCGGTCACGCTGGGCGAGGGGGCGGACGTGATGAAGATGGGGATCCCGCTCCTCCTCTTCTCGATGTTCCAGTTGAAGTTCGCGATCATCACGCCCGCGCTCATCACCGGCTCGTTCGCTGAGCGGGTGCGGTTCTCGGCCTACCTGCTGTTCATCGTGCTTTTCAGCCTGGTGATCTACTCGCCGCTGGCCCACATGACCTGGCACCCCCAGGGCCTCTTCTTCAAGTGGGGCGTCAAGGACTTCGCCGGCGGCACGGTCGTCCACATGTCGGCGGGCTTCGCGGCCCTGGCCGGAGCGATGATCCTCGGTCGTCGTCACAGCCACCGGAACAACATCCCGCATGAGCCGGCCAACATCCCCTACGTGATGCTCGGCACCGGCATGCTGTGGTTCGGCTGGTTCGGCTTCAACGCGGGCTCGGCGCTCGCCGCCGACGGCATCGCCACCCTCGCCTTCGCGACGACCAACACGGCCTCGGCCATGGCGATGCTGGGCTGGATGTTCTTTGATTGGGCCCGCGGCAAGAAGCCCTCGGCGATGGGGGCGTGCATCGGCGCCGTCGTCGGCCTGGTCGCCATCACGCCGGCCGCCGGCTTCGTCTCGGTTCGTCACAGCCTGGTGATCGGTCTGGTCGCCGGCATCGTCTCGAACCTGGCCGTCTCCATGAAGACCCGCTCGACGCTCGACGACACCCTAGACGTCTTCCCCTGCCACGGCGTCGGCGGCATCGTGGGCATGATCCTGACGGGCGTCTTCGCCAAGGACGTCGGACTGTGGTTCGGTCAGACCCAGACGTTCATGTACCACATGATCGCCCTGGTGATCGTGGCCGTCTTCGCCTTCGTCGGTTCGTTGATCCTCTACAAGATCACCGACCTGATCATCCCGCTCCGCGTTCCCGACGACCAGGAGCACGAAGGTCTGGACACCAGCCAGCACGGCGAAGCCGCCTGGCGGCTCAACGGCCTGCTCAGCGGCCACGGCCACGGGGCCGTGTCGGTCGACGAGGTCCTCGTCACCACCACCGACTGACCTCCAGCCCACGACTGCTCCGATAGAATCGACGGGGCCTCGCCAGCTTGATGCTGCGAGGCCCCGTCTCCGTTTCGAAGGCCGAGGAATCCGATGGACGCCCACTCGCAAATCGTCAACGCCTCAGCCGTCACCGAGGTATACGGACGCTGGCCCAGCTTTCACGACGCCGAGGTGCATTGGATGAGGCTGGAGCGGGTGGGAGCGACTGCGGACGATCCAGGTCCGACTCTTGAAGCCCTGGTCCACGCCTTCGAGATGACTACGGAGGTTGGGCCGGACGGTCGTTACGTGCTCCGCAACCACATCCTCGTGCATTTCCGTTTCCAGGAGGTCGTGGATCTGGAACTGTCCGACTGGGGCATCCAGAACGTCCTATTCGGCCTCGCGATCAGGGACATCGCCGACCGTCAGCTGGAACGATCTCGGTTTGAGGTCGAGTTCACAAGTTCCTTTGGCGTTTGTGCACTGTTCCTGTGCCGACGCGTCGAGGTGATGTCGGCCACTCCTTGTTCCGCGGAGGGCGTTCGACGGAGCGGCGACTGGGAAAAACAAAGGGGCCCCGACCAGCTTGGAGTTGGTTGGGGCCCCTTTGAAAACAACGATCAATCGCTAGCCGTCGTGATCACTTGATGAACAGCATTTCCTGGTAGGTCGGCAGCGGCCAGAGGTCGCTGGAGACCATGGTTTCCAGCTTGTCGCCGGCGGCGCGGACGGCGTTCATGGCAGGGATGACGATCTCGCGCGAGTGCTTGGCGTGCGCCAGCGTGTCGCCTTCGACGTGGTCTTCCATGATGCCGGAGAGTTTGTCGGAGGCGCCCTGGAGTTCGTCGATCGTCTTGACGAGCTCGTCGAGCAGCGCCGTCTGGTTCTTGGGGACCGAGACGCCGGCGGCCTTGAGCTTGGCGATCGAGTCGGCGATTTCGCCCTGATAGCGAAGGGCGGCCGGCAGGATCATCCGCTCGGCGATCTGGAGCGTCAACTGCGACTCGATGGTGATCGTCTTGCGGTAGTTTTCGAGGAAGATCTCGAACCGCGAGTGCAGCTCACGCTCGGAGAAGACGCTGTACTTGCCGAACAGCTCGACGGACTTCTTCGAGACGAAGTCGGGGAGGCTGTCGACGGTCGAGCGGCGGTTGGGCAGACCCCGCTTTTCGGCCTCGGCGTGCCAGGCGTCGCTGTAGTTGTCGCCGTTGAAGATGATGTGGCGCGATTCCTTGATCACCTTCTGGAGCAAGGTCTGGATCTCCGTGTTGAGATCCTTGCCCGACGCGACGGCCTGCTCAAGCTCCGTGGCCAGGTAGTCCAGGCTCTCGGCGACGATCGTGTTGAGGACGACGATCGGGCCGGCGATCGACTGGGCCGAGCCAGCGGCGCGGAACTCGAACTTGTTGCCGGTGAAGGCGAACGGGCTGGTCCGGTTGCGGTCGCCCGGATCGCGGGGAAGGACCGGAAGGACGGAGACGCCGACCTTCAGTTCGCCGCCGGCCTTCGCCGTCTTCGCGCCACCCTTTTCAATCTGGTCGACGATGTCCTCGAGCATGTCGCCGAGGAAGATCGAGATGATCGCCGGAGGAGCCTCGTTGGCGCCGAGCCGATGGTCGTTGCCGGCGTGAGCAACGGCTACGCGGAGCAGGTCGCCGTGCTTGGAGACGGCGCGGATGACGCCTCCCAGGAAGACCAGGAACTGGGCGTTTGCGTAAGGCGTGGCGCCGGGGCTCAGCAGGTTGTTCCCCTGGTCGTCCGACATGGACCAGTTGACGTGCTTGCCCGAGCCGTTGACGCCGGCGAACGGCTTCTCATGCAGCAGGGCCTGGAGGCCGTAGCGATCGGCGACTCGCTTGAGCGTCTCCATGACCAGCATGTTGTGGTCGGTGGCGACGTTGGCGCTCTCGAAGATCGGCGCGATCTCGTACTGGGCCGGCGAGACCTCGTTGTGGCGGGTCTTGACCGGGACGCCGAGCTTGTACAGCTCGTTCTCGGTCTCCAGCATGCAAGCCAGGACCCGCTCCGGGATCGACCCGAAGTAGTGGTCCTCCATCTCCTGACCCTTCGGCGGCTTGGCGCCGAAGACGGTGCGGCCGGCGTTGATGAGGTCGGGACGGGCGTAGTAGAAGTTCTTATCGATCAGGAAGTATTCCTGTTCGGGGCCGGCCGTCGTCCCAACGCGGTTCGCCGTCGAGCCGAAAAGCTTGAGAACCCGAACGGCCTGGGTCGAGAGAGCCTCGACCGAGCGGAGCAGGGGGGTCTTCTTGTCGAGGGCCTCGCCGGTCCACGAACAGAAGGCGGTCGGAATGCAGAGCGTGGTGCCGTTGGGGTTGTCGAGGATGAAGGCCGGGCTGGTGGGGTCCCACGCGGTGTAGCCGCGGGCTTCGAAGGTGGACCGGATGCCGCCCGAGGGGAAGCTGGAGGCGTCAGGTTCGCCGCGAACGAGTTCCTTGCCGCTGAACTCGGCGATGGCGGTGCCGGCCTCGGTCGGGGCCAGGAACGAGTCGTGCTTCTCGGCCGTGAGGCCTGTCATCGGCTGGAACCAGTGGGTGTAGTGGGTGGCCCCACGCTCCATGGCCCATTCCTTCATCGCCGTGGCCACGACGTCGGCGACCGACGGATCGAGCGGAGCGCCCTTCTTCACGGTGTTCCGGAGCGTCCGGTAGACGTTTTCAGGCAGGCGGGCCCGCATGACGTCGTCGGAGAAAACGTTCATCCCGAAGAGTTGGGTGACCGGCGTAACGGACTTGGGGGCCCGGCGGCCCAGGTTGGTCCAGGATGTGATCGCTTCTACCGCGGCTTCACGTGCGCTGTCGTGAGACATCGAAAGGCTCCATCGATCCAGTTGAAATGAGGCCACCGGCGCGCCGTTCAATCTTGACGGGGCGGCGTCGACGGAGGAGGAGCGACTTGATCGCCCGATCCGGCGGCCGCGGTCTCGATTCGAAGGGGACGCGGAGTCTGGGAACGCCGATCGATCCGGATGACCCTACTGCTGTTGGTGGGGATGCGCCGGGCTCAGACGACGTCGTCCAGTGGAGACCGGGACGACATCGTCGGCGTCCGACGGATGACCCGCCGCACAGGCAAGGCCGGCGATTGGGAGGTGGGCCGCGCGGGGCGTCGAAGAAAGCCGGGGGAGAGGGAACCGGTTCACTTCGCAGGATTACGCCCGCAGTCGACCGCGCCGCCGTATCGCCTCAGCGCGGGAGAGTCGCCGATCCTGGGATTGCCAAGGCTTTGGCCCCCTTTGGGGGACCGGCTTTCGAGATCCCATTCTCGCAGGGGGCGATTATACCGACGTCCGTCTCCGCCTTGCCAGACCTTCATGGACTTCGCATCTGGAGACCAGACGCGATCTTCCGGTCGGACCGAATGAGTCGGAACCGGGGACCGCGCCGCCTCGGTCGACCAGGCCGGCGCGGCTGGACGGGTTGCTCGTTTTACTTCTTGTCAAGTTTGGCGATGTACTTCTTCGGGTCCTTCGCCACGGCGTCCTCGCACCCCTTGCAGCAGAGGTAGATCGTGCGTCCTTCGGCGGTGATTTTCACCGGAACGTCCATGGCTCCCAGGTTCTCGTCGCTGACGGGGCAGACGGCCTGCTTAAGTGCGGCCTGCGCGTCGTCGGCCGTCAATTTCTTAATGTTGGCGACCTCATCGGCCGTGAGGCTGGTCGCCGACGTCTTGGGACCTTCGAGACCGGGTGCGGCCTCAGCCGGAGCCGGAGCCGAAGGGGCCGGGGCCGCGTCCGTGGAGGGCGCCGGCGCGGCCGCGGGGGGCGTGCCGGAGTCCGTCGCGGGCGTCGAAGGAGCGCTTTCCTGGGCGCCGCAACCGACGAGCAAGGCCAGAGCCAGGGCGGGCGCGCCGAGTCGCAGAATCCGATCCATGGGGACATCCTCTTGGTCTGTGTTCACTTCCGGATCGAAGTCGCCTCGATGGCGACCGACGCCCGCAATTGTATCGACGATGTGGCAAGGCCGCCACCGCGCGACCAGAGCGTCCGACGAACCTCGCGGGGACCACTCAGTCCGAGCAATCCTCGTCCGCATCGGCATTCTCAAGCGGGATGCCCTTGTACAACCGGCGATTGTCCAGGGCGAAGACCCGGTCGGTGAACTCGTCCTCGGTCTTCGAGAGCAGCCGCTGCCGAGCAGCGACGTTCATCTTGGCGTCCAGGTCGTCGATGTACGAGACCAGCAGCGCCTCGATCGTCGAGGGGACGACCGGTGCGCCGAACTCGCGTTTGCCGTGGTGCGAAAGGATCGCGTGCTCCAGGCAGAGCAGGGTCTCCTCGGGGAACCCCTCGATCTCCCTCGCCACATCGCGGACGAGATCGCGGCCCATCAGGATATGACCCAGGAGAGTCCCTTCCTTGGTGTAACGGGCCTCGACGGGATGGTACGAGAGTTCCCGCAGCTTTCCGATGTCGTGGAGGATGATCGCGGCCATAACCACGCCCTTGTCGAACGGCGGGTTGAGCGTGTTGTAGTAGCTCGCGTAGTGCTCGACCAGCATCTCGCCGACTCGGCTCATGCTCCAAACGTGTTCAAGAAGCCCGCCCGTATAGTTGTGGTGCATCGACTGCGCCGCGGGCATCTTCTTGAAGAGGTCGGCGTTCGCGTCCAGGATTCGGATCACCAACTCGCGGAGATGCGGTTGCTGGATGAACTTGTGAATCCGGCGGTAGATCGAATCCAGAAGGTTCTGAGGATCGTACTGGCTGCTTTCGACGAGGTCGAAAAAGTTGAAGCCGTCGGCGGCGTCCTCTTCGACGGTCGGCCGAACGTGAAGCAGGTCGATCTGCATGCCGAAGCGGATGTTGAAGCTGGAACGGACGTGAATCCGGTACGCCAGCCCCTCAACCCATGAGCCGGCCTCGGGAAAGTATTTGTGGTCCTGCCAGATCGGAGCCTCGCACGAGGCTACCTTGTCGCGGAACAGGCATTTGATGAACGGCTGGTTCGACTTGGTGACCCCGCGCGTCACCTTGACGAGAGCAGCGAAGCACACCGCCTCCTGACCATCCACCAGATCGGAAAGCCTCGTGATGACGGTGGAGGTCGATGGCGACATGGCGATTCCGTCCCCTCATCGGGCGATGGCCCCGGCGATCCTACGGCGGACCCGGCGCGAGCCTCCCGGACGTGGCACGAGTCAAGTTTACACCAGTCCGCGCCTCGCGGCGGCGCATTTCGACTCGGCGGCCAGACGGATTGCAATGGGTGAAGCGATCGCAAGCCGATTCCCGTCGATGTATCCTGGAGGAGACATCGCATCGATCAGAGGTCGCCGACTCATCGCCAAGGGCGAGACGAGCGAGGGAAGGCGGAGGAAGGAAACCTATGTCGACCACGCCGGGAGGCTGCCGTCCAGCTCTGGAAACCCTTGGCAAGATGGAGTTTGTGTCGCCCGTCAGCGATCTTGCGCGTCGCCGTTGGGACGTCGTCGTCGTCGGCGCCGGCCACAATGGACTGACCGCCGCGGCCTATCTCGCGAAGGCCGGCAAGTCGGTCCTCGTGCTGGAGTCGCGCGATCGCGTGGGCGGGGCTTGCACCATTGAGGAGGTCTGGCCGGGGTTCCGGCTCTCCCCCTGCGCCTACCTGGTCGGACTCCTCCACCCAAAGGTCATCGAGGAGTTGAAGCTGCCTCAGTATGGCTTTCGCTGGACGCCCGCGACGGCCGGGATGTTCGTCCCTTTCGAGGACGGATCAAGCATTCAACTCTGGGACGATGACGCTCGCTGCGAGGCCGAGATCCGACGACTTGCGCCGGTGGACGTCGAAGGCTGGCGCGACTTCTGTTCGGTCAAGACTCGACTCCGCGATCTCCTCCGGCCCGAGGGAGACGGCGACCTCTGGATCGGCAAGGCGCCGACCATCGAGCAACTCGACGAACGCCTCGGCGGCGATCATGAGGCCCGCCACTTCCTCTTCGAATGGTCGATGGTCGAGTGCGTGGAGAACTATTTCCAGGACGAGCGAATGCAGATGGCCTACCTCGGGCAGGGGGTTATCGGCACCAACGCCAGTCCCCACGATCGGGGGACGGCCTCGATCCACTTCCACCACCAGTCAGGTCGGCTGGGGGGCGTTCCCGGACAGTGGGGGTACGTCCATGGCGGAATGGGGATGGTCTCATTCCTCCTCTGCGACATCGCCCGCGATCTCGGAGCGGTCGTCGCCACTGGCGTCCCGGTCTCGCGGATCATCCCGGGCGAAGGCGTCGAGTTGGAGGGAGGAGAGAAGATCAGGGCCGACGTGGTCGTATCGAACGCTGACCCGCGGGCGACCCTCCGAATGCTAGGCGACGCGGTCGACGCCTCCTGGAAAGCGAAGGTCGAATCGGTCCCTCAGATCGGCTGCACCCTGAAGATGAATGTGGCCTTGAAGCGGCTTCCCAGCTTCAAGGCTCGACCCGGAACGCACCGGGATCACCATCTCGGCCAGATCAACACGCCGTTGACGAAGGCCGAGTGGGACCAGGGTTATCGTGCAGCGCGTCGAGGCGAATTGCCCAGCCGGCTCTGGACCGAGTTGTACTTCCACACGGCTCACGACCCGAGCATCGCTCCCGAAGGCGTTCACTCGATGAGCGTCTTCGCTCAGTACGTTCCGCACACCTTCACCGAAGGCGATTGGAACTCACGACGCGAGGAAGTGAAGGAACTCGCCCTGGCCTCGATCGGCCGATTCTGCGAGGACCTGTCAGCAGATATCCTCGACGTCCAGGCGCTTGGGCCGCCGGACGTCGAGGCGAAGGTTGGCCTCACGGGAGGCCATATCTTTCAGGGCGAGTGCTTGCCGGCCTATATGTGGGAGCGTCGGCTTTCGCCCAGGACGCCGATGCCGGGCGTCTTTCTCTGCGGGGCGGCGACGCACCCGGGAGGGAGCGTCATCGCCGTGAACGGCCGCAACGCGGCGATGGAGATCCTCGGCGCCTGAGCCCAGCCGGACTGTCGTCAGACGACCGAGCGGAAGTATTCCAGGGTCGTCTTGAGGCCGTCGGCGCGGTCGACCTTCGGATTCCAGCCGAGGAGCTTTTGCGCCTTGGTGATGTCGGGCCGCCGGCGCTTGGGATCGTCCTGGGGCAGGGGCTCGTGGATCACCTGGCTCTTGGTGTCTCCAACCAACTCGATGATTTCTTTGGCCAGTTGCGCCACGGTGATCTCAGCGGGGTTGCCGATGTTCACCGGAAGGGCGTAGTCGGAGTGAAGCAGACGGTAGATTCCGTCCACCAGATCGGTGACGAAGCAGAAGCTGCGGGTCTGGTCGCCGTCGCCGTAGAGCGTGATCGGTTCGCCGCGGAGAGCCTGCTTCATGAAGTTCGGCAGCACTCGGCCGTCGTTGAGCCGCATCCGAGGGCCGTACGTGTTGAAGATTCGGACGATGTGAGTCTTCACACCGTGGTAGCGGTGATAGGCCATCGTGATGGCCTCCGCGAACCGCTTGGCTTCGTCGTAGCAGCCGCGGGGGCCGATCGGATTCACGTTGCCCCAGTATTCCTCAACCTGGGGATGGACGTCTGGATCGCCGTAGACCTCGGATGTGCTCGCCAGGAGGAACCGGCTGTCCTTGGCCTTGGCGAGCCCCAGCGCGTTGTGCGTCCCGAGGGCGCCGACCTTGAGCGTGGGGATGGGGTGGGCGAGATAGTCGGCCGGGCTGGCGGGGCTCGCGAAGTGGAGCACGTTGTCGACAGGGCCGTCGATCTCGATCGGCTCGGAAACGTTGTGCTCGATGAAGCGGAATTTGGCGTTGGTCTTCAGATGGTCGATGTTCCTGAGCGAGCCCGTCAGGAGGTTGTCGACGCAGAGGACCTCGTCGCCTTCGGCGAGGAAGCGTTCGCAGAGATGCGACCCGACAAACCCTGCGCCGCCCGTGATGACCGTTCTCAAGGCTGATTCTCCGATGGCTCCGCCGTTCCCAGGCCGTTTTCGGACGCCTCTCGGGCGGCCGATAGGCCCTTATCATAGCGGGTCGCGGGAGCCTTCGTCACCCGAGATCGCCGTTTAGGTCCCAGGCCGGTCAGGCGCGTCCAGAGTGAGACCAGCCGTCGCCAGGCGATCCGCCGATGGTTCGGGGGCGGCGGGGGCTCGAACGAGAGGAAATCGACCAGGTCGAACCCGAACGGCCGGAACTCCGCCGTGTAGCCGTTCTGAAGCAGGCATTCCACCATCAGGGACGCCGCGCTGAAATTGTAGCTGTGAATGAAGAAGCGGGCATTCCGGAGGTTGCCCCGATCCTCCGCGCAGAGCCACCGGACGACGGCCATGCCGCAATCGTCGCGATTGACGTCCACGTACTTCTCGCCGCCGAGGTCGTGGTCGAGATGGATCTCGTCCCAGCTCTCGGCCAGTCGAGAGATGCAGTCTTGCGCCGTCAGCACCCAGACCGCCTGAGGGCAGCGCTTCAGAAAAACCTCAGCACGGCGACGATCGTCGTCGAGAAAGAGGACCCGGCGATAGAGCGAGGGGGAGTCGGGAAAAGATTCGGGCGCAGCGGCGACGGCCGGCGAGGAATCGGGAACGGGCGGGCTGGCGACGGTCTTATCGTCGGAGGCGCTGAGGCTTTCAATCATGGGAGCGACCTCCCAGCCGAACGCCGGCCGAGTTCAGATCCCAGGGCCGACATGGGATCGGCCGTCTTCTCGAACCGCCGCTAGTGGGTAATTCAGGATCGAATCGCCTTGGCCTGACAGTTCGCGAAGCCGTCGATAGCCTGCCGACACTCGAGCTTCTTCCTCGGCGACGTAAGCCGGATCAAGCCCGGCCTTCGCAAACGGTCCATCCAATACGACGGGATCGAAGCCATCGTCGACGATGAATTGGGCCTGTGACGGATTGCAACGAATATGCCGTTCGGGTGATGAGTGCAAAACGTCGGCTTCGACCTCTCCGAGAACGTATCGCAAGTAGAGGTCGGAGTCGAGCAGCCCTTCAACTTCCCGGCCGCACACCGTGCAAAGATATCCCTGATCACAACGGGCCATACCGATTCGACCCCTGAACCGATCCTGACTAACAACCCGATTCTAACACATCCCGCATGGCGTATGAACCCGGGGATTTCCCGGCGAGGAAAACGGCGGCGTCGATCGCTCCACGGACGAAGCCGTCCCGATTCAAGGCCCGATGCGTCAGTTCGAGGGTATCACCCCCGAGCGCGAAGAGGACGGTGTGCTCACCTGGGCAATCGCCGGCGCGGACCGCGTGCATGCCGATCTCGCCGCGAGTCCGCTCGCCGACCTGGCCCTCACGGCCATGGACTAATCGATCAGCTCCCGACGCCGCCATGACAAGCTCCGCCAGGCGAATCGCCGTTCCGCTGGGGGAGTCCTTCTTGAGCTTGTGGTGGCGTTCGACGATCTCGACGTCCGCCGCCGGCCCCATGGCCGATGCGGCTTCGCTGACGAGCTTCATCAAGAGATTCACAGCTCGACTCATGTTCGGCGAGGCGAGCACGGGAACGGCTGCAGCGGCTTGTTCGAGCGCCTGCTGCTGGGCAGCCTCCAGCCCCGTGGTGCCCACCACCAACGGCAACTTCTCGCGCCGGCAGTAGTCTGCAATCAGAGGCACCGCCGAAGGATGAGAGAAGTCGATGACGACGTCGGGTCGATTGGCTGGACCGAGATCCTCGAGGGCCCTCACCGGAACGCCCAGCGGGCGAATCCCGGCCGCGACGCCAGCGTCTTCGCCGATCCTGGATCGGTCGATGGCTGCGACGAGTTCGACGCGGGGATCCTCGGAAATGAGCTGGATCAGGCGAAGCCCCATCCGGCCCATCGCCCCGTGCAGTCCAATGCGAATTCTGGCCGCGCTCATGAGCCGGCATTCCTTTCCTGGAGACGATCGGACCTGGGCGATCAGGACTTGGACGCGCCCGAGTCGGAATAGAGGGCGATCGTTCGAATGATGTCGTCGATGTCGTTGGGTACGACGACGGGGCGATTGGCGTAGCCGGCTCGTTTGACCCCGCGGCTCCCCAGAACCTTCTCAAAGTTCTCCTGATCGGCGCCATGATAGGCAACCGTCGCCGTCGGGTCCTTGAGTTGGTGGCCGGTCAGGATGCAGACGACGCGATCGGAGGGAGCGATGATTCCCTCCTCGCGAAGGCGACGCGCGCCCGCGACGCTCGCCGCGCTGGCGGGTTCACAGCCCAATCCGCCGGCCCCGACCCACGCCTTCGCGTCCATGATCTCCTGGTCAGAGACTTCACGGACGACCCCGTCGCAGAAATCGAGGGCGCGGAGGCATTTCTTGAAGTTGACCGGGCGATTGATCTCAATGGCCGAGGCGATCGTCGAGGCCTTGACCCCTGCGGCGTCGAGTTCGTCGTAATAGGCGTCCACTTTCGCCGAATCCGGCAGCCCGCTTCGCCAGCGGATCTCCCGTGATCCATAAAGCTCGTGCAGGGTGCGAGCGCCGTGGGCGTTGATGACGGCCAGGCGAGGGACTCGATCGATCAATCCGAGGTGCTTCAGCTCGATGAACGCTTTGCCGAACGCGCTGGAGTTGCCGAGATTCCCCCCGGGGACCACGATCCAGTCGGGAACCTCCCAACCCATCGCTTCGAGAACTCGGAACATGATGGTCTTCTGACCTTCCAGTCGGAAGGGGTTGACCGAGTTCATGAGGTAGATGCCCAGACGGTCGGCGACCTCGCGGACGCGCCGCATGGCATCGTCGAAATCGCCGACGATCTGCACCGTCAAGGCGCCGTGATCGAGCGCCTGGGCCAGCTTTCCGTAAGCGATCTTCCCAGACCCGACAAAAATAATGGCCTTAAATCCGAGATCCGTCGCTGAACAATAGACGGCCAGCGCGGCGGAGGTGTTCCCCGTGCTGGCGCAGGCGACTCGACGGGCCCCGATCATTCGGGCGTGGCTGAAGGCCGCCGTCATGCCGTTGTCCTTGAAGCTCCCGGAGGGGTTCATTCCCTCGTACTGGAGCATCAAGCGGCCCGGCTCAAGACCCACGGCACGGCCGACCTTGTCGGCCCTTTGAAGCAACGTCCGTCCTTCCCCGATCGTTACGACCTGCTCCGCCGGTGCGAACGGAAGCAGTTCGCGAAAACGCCAGACGCCCGAAAAGCAGAGGGGATCGAGCTGTTTCGACCACTTGGCCTCGAAATCCTTCAGGCTGCGGGGGACTGGCAGGCGGTCCCAATCGTAGACGACGTCGATCAAGTCGCCGCACTGGGGGCACGCGAAATGGGCCTCGTCGACGGCGAAGGTCGCCGCGCACGACGGGTTGAGGCACTGCTGAAAGACAGCCTCATTCGCGATTCGGGGAGTCTCCATCGTAGCGGTCGGGAGCCCGGCCATCGTCTCGAACTCTCTGCGGAGGGGGGGCGAAGCGGCGTTCCAGACCGTCCGCGGTGGACGGAGAGGGTCGGCCGCACGCCCGCGGACCCCCAACGTCAATCTAGTCCAATCGCCCTTTCGGGGCAAGCGGCCCGCACTTCGCATCGAAGTTCGGAACGGGGTTGACTGAATCCAAGAATGTGTCTATTTTCTAATACCATTAGGTCTATTCGCCTTGATCGTGCGACGTCCTCCCGGACGTGTTCACAAAAAATGATCAGCCTAGCCAGGAGAGAATTGCGATGGCCGCAACTTCTACTCGCACCAGTTCGTCGTCACGGTCGACGAAGACCGCAGCCGCTGCGGCCGCCCGCCAACTCGCCGAAATCCGTCGCGTCGCCGATCTGTTGAAGCAGGTCTCCGACCCCACCCGACTTCAAGTGCTCCTGCTTCTTAACGAGAAGGAGCGCAACGTAACCGAGCTCTGCGCCGACCTCGGTACGCAGAGTCAGCCCGCCGTCAGCCATCACCTGGCGCTCCTTCGCCATGGACGACTGATCGAACCCCGCCGCGCGGGGAAGCATAATTACTACGCCCTAACCGAAGCCGGGCGTGAACTGGCCAAGGTCGTCGACGGCATCGTCGGCTGAACGAGTCATCGGCCGACGCGGTCTAGCAATTGACCGCGTCGGCCGCGCCGTTCGTCAACGGGCCAGACATTCCCGCAACAGCGCGATGCCGTGCGCAACATCGCGGAGACGGCCCTGTTGATCACCCACTTCGCGTTCGACGACCAAGGGCCCCTGGTAGCCGACCGACTTCAAGGCGTCGAGAAAAGCCGGGATTCCGACCTCACCCTCTCCCAGAGGGACCTCCTCGCCCCAGGTTCCCTTGACCTTGGGTCGGCGGGCGTCCTTGACGTGGACTGACCGGATATCGGGGCCGAGGATCTTCACAGCCTCGATCGGATCCCCCATATCGTACAGCAGCATGTTGGCAGGGTCGAAGTTGATCTTGATGCTGGGCGACTTCAAATCGTCGAGCGTTCGCCGTAGCAGTTGGGCGGTTTCCTGGCCAGTCTCGAAGGCGAGGATGACGCCCTTTCGCCGGGCTGCGTCTCCAGCCTTCGCCAGGGTGTCGAGCATCTCCGACCGAGCCGGATCATCGATCTCGGGGAGAAAGCCGGCGTGGAGCATGAGGTCGGTCAGCCCTAGCGCGAGCGTCCGATCCAGCGCCCAGTCGAGGCGTTCGAGCCGCTCGGCGCGGGTCTCCGGGTCGCCGAAGCCGCCGGTCTTCAGAATTGTCTGAGGAGTGGTGTAGTCCTCTCCCGGAAAGCCGAGCATCGCGCCCGTCATCCGAAAACCCGCAGCCCGGGCCACGGACGGGAGGTCGTCCCCCTCGTCCCAGCTGGCGTGGTGGGGGTCGCCGCAGGCGATCTGAACGACGTCGACGCCGAGTTGGTCGAGGAAGCCTTTCAACTCGGGGACGTTCTTAACCTGAAGACTCCAACTGCAAACCCCGAGTGCGAAGGGTTCCATGGAGGAGCGAGGGGAAGGGGCGGCGGAATTCGTGGGCACGTTGCGGGCACCTCTCAGAGTCGCGGGACGCGGTCGCAGACGCCTCGGCAGGAGGCGCAGAACCGATGATAGCCCACGACGTGCTGGGAATCGAGGGGCCCCGCCTCACACAGCCAGCGCCTCACAGGACTCGGTCCGCCGTTCCCCCTCGGCCAGAAGTTGCGAGGCGTCCACGACTCGGTTGCGTCCCGCCCGCTTGGCCTCGTAGAGGGCTAGATCGGCCGTCGAAATCAGGGCGTTGATCGTCCGCGGACGCCCGATCAGGCTGCAGGAAACGCCGAAACTGGCGGTGATTCTCAACTCGCGACGGCCGGCGCGAATAATGCGATCGGCGAGGAACATTCGGATCTGCTCGGCCCGCTCGAGCGCCTGTTCCTTTGAGGACGTCGGCAACGCGACCAGGAATTCCTCGCCGCCGTAGCGGGCCACGAGGTCTTCCGACCGCGTTGAATCGCGGAGCGTCTTAGCGACTTCCCTCAGTGCGGCGTCGCCTGCGTCGTGCCCGTGGGTGTCGTTGATCCGCTTGAAGTGGTCGACGTCGATCATGAGGACCGCCGTCCCCAGCCCCCTGATAAAGTTCCGCTCGCAGAGCGGGCCGATCTGCTCCAACAGATAGGCGCGGTTGTACAGGCCGGTGAGGTTGTCTCGAACCGTCCGCTCATACATCTCGCGCTGAAACCGCTCGTCGCAGGGGTCCAGAGTGACGAACTTCAGAACGACGGTCCCTCCCAGTTGGATTCGAGCGCCATCCTCGATCTGGATCGGCTTGCGAGGAGGAATCCGCTTGTTGTCGACGAACGTGCCGTTGCTGCTTCCCAGGTCGGTGATCCAGGTCTGCCCTTCATCGTCCTGGGTAACGACCGCATGGCGACGGGAAACGGTGGGGTCGTGGAATTGGTGGGTGCTCTCCGTCCCGCGTCCCAACCGGGTTTCGGCCCCCTCGATCCGCAGGAGCGCTCCCGTGGTTCCGCCGTGGACGATGATCAGATACATGGGCGAGGTCGGGAAGACGTGCGTCTCCTCCTCATCCCTGACTGGGGAGGCGCAGATGTGAGTCGTCGCCTTCAGGTCCATGACCGCCTCGTTTCCCGCTGGATGGAGAGGTCGTCGCGGTGCGATGCGGTTTTAGCCGCGACGTCCCGGCTCGCAGTCTCGTCTCGCTCGGCATGATCCCTGGGCTTGCGCCCCTATCGCTAAACTAGGTCGCCTCTCAGGCTTGTCAAATCGCTTGTGGAAATCTCCTCTGCGACGACCATCCGTCTACAATTGAAGGGTCCGCGAGAGGTTGCGACGAAAGGGAGGGCTGCTGATGTCGTGGTCTTGGAAGCTGGGCCGGGTGGCGGGAATTCCAATCTATGTCCACTGGACGTTCGCCATCCTGATCGTCTGGCTGGTCGCGGCCGGGGCCATGGAGGGGGGTGGTCTGGCGGCGGGCCTTCTTCAAGGAGGGTTTGTACTGGCTGTGTTCGCCTGCGTGGTTCTCCACGAGTTGGGACATGCGTTGACGGCCCGACGCTTCGGCGTGCCGACCTCGGACATCACTCTGCTGCCGATCGGAGGCGTGGCTCGGCTCCAGCGTATCCCGGAGAAGCCCGCTCAGGAGTTGCTCGTGGCTCTGGCGGGGCCGGCGGTGAACCTGATCATCATCCTGGCCCTCTGGTTTGTATTCCAGGTGCGATTGCCGAGTTCCACGGCTGATTCCGACGCGATTCTACACTCCGGGTTCTGGTCGAAACTCCTGCTCGTGAACGTGTTCCTGGCGGGCTTCAACATGCTGCCGGCGTTTCCAATGGACGGCGGCCGAGTCCTCCGCGCCCTGCTGGCGATGAAATTGCCGTATACCCGCGCGACCCGTGTCGCGGCGTCGGTGGGCCAGTTGATGGCGATCGCCTTTGGACTGTTCGGGCTGAGCAACGGAGCGCCGATGCTTCTGTTCATCGCCCTGTTCGTCTGGATCGGCGCAGAGGCCGAAGCCGTGCAGGTCGCGGAAAAGGCGGCCTTGAAGGGGGTTACGGTTCACGAGGCGATGCTCACCGATTTCCATACGCTTCACGGCGACGACACGCTGGGAAGGGCCGCCGAGGTCTTGCTCGCTGGGTCCCAGCACGACTTCCCGCTGGAACCGGAGGGGGACGAGCCGATGGTCCTGACTCGGGCGAACCTGATGGCCGGGCTGGCGGCGAAGGGAGCCGACGCCCTGGTGCGCGAGTTCGCCTCGGGAGCCCCTCCGGCCGTGGCGGCCGACAGCCCGCTCGTCGCCGCCGTCGCCTTGCTCCGCGAGCGCGGAGCCCCCTGCGCCCAGGTCATCCAGGATGGGCAGGTGGTCGGGCTGCTGACCCTGGAGAACGTCGGCGAGTTGTTGATGGTCCGTGAGGCGCTCGGTCAAACGGGCGACGGCTCGATCTCGACACGCGAGGGGGAGAACGTCTACTGAGGCGTGGTGAGGGCTTGATTCATGACCACCGCGGAGAAGCTCGACCTCGCCGCACGCACCGACGTCACCTTCGAGCGAAGGGGAGGCGACTGGGTCGGCAAGTGTCTGATCTGCAACGGGCCGATCGCCTTCGACGCCGCGACGGGGGAGGGAGCGACTCTGGAGCACATCCGCGCCCGCAGCCGAGGGGGCGGCGACGACGCGACCAACCTTGCCGCCGTCCACGGCCGTTGCAACTGGGAGAAGGGGCGTCGCTGGGATCCCAAGAAACGGCGATCCAACGACGAGTACGAATCGTTCGTCGCCCGCCTCCTCATCAAGCGGGCTGAACGCTGGAGACCGCTGGCCGACCCAGCGAAGGAAGCTGGGCCGGCCGCTTCGGCGCCTCGACGACGGAGTTGAACGGTCTCGTTTCACGTTTCAGCGGCCTGTCAGTTCCTTGACCAGATCGTCGGCCTGGTAGACGGATCGGAGGGCCTCGACGATCCCTCTCGAGTCGACCGACACTGCGCGGGCGACGACGTCTTCATAGCCGAAGTCAAGGACGAGCGACTGGATGTTGCCGTCGAAGATCAGCCCGACGACCTCGTTGTCCTTGTTGACCACCGGGCTCCCCGAATTGCCACCGATGATGTCGGCCGTCGAGACGAAGTTGAACGGGGTCGCGAGGTCGAGTCGACCAGTGGCCTTGGCCTCGTGCCAGGACTTCGGCAGAACGTAAGGCGGCTGTGAATCGTGGGCCTTCTCATGGTCGAAGGCCCCGCCGATCGTCGTGAACGGCGGAATCGCCTTGCCGTCGACGGTGTATCCCTTCACGGCTCCGAAGGCCAGACGAAGGGTGAAGGTCGCGTCGGGATAGATCGCGTCTCCCAGCTCTGCGAACAGGGCTTTCGCGATGAGGGCGTAGTTGGCCGCTTCGACTCCCTCCACCTGATCCTCGCGGACTTTCCGGAGGGATCGAGCGTCGGCGTCGACCTCGCGGGCGAGGCGGATCATCGGGTCGTCGCTGGCCTCAACGGTGGCTTTCCCGCCTTCCACAAGCTTGCGACGGACCGCGACGTCGCCGAGCTTGGTCCCGCCGACGACCGCTGCCGCAACCTGTTCAGGAGTGCGGCCGGCGAGGATGCGGTTAATGACCGGTCCGTCCGGCGCCGCCTTCTTCCAGTAGGCCAACCCAAAGGCGAACTTCGCTCGTTCGAACTCGGGGTAGATCGGAGCCGTGGAGAACAGTTCGAGCTCCAACGATTCGAGGGCCGAGTCGCGATACTCCTTCAACCGCTCCGAATTCGGCTTGGACTTCTCCTCAGTCAGTCGAACGATGTCGCGAGCGATCTGGAAAAGCGTCGAATCGAGCCCGCGTCCACGCTCCAGGAACATGTGAGGCTTGGCGATCTTCAAACTCACGTCCTGAGCTTCGGCGATCTTATCCCAGGCCGCGCCGTAGGCGGATTTCTTGGCCGGGTCGGCCTCGATCCGTGAGCGAAGGTCACGTTCAGCCTGGCGTTTCCGGTCCATAAAGGCGGGGCTCTTAAGACCGTCGAGCCCTCCCGTTCGGGCCTTTCGGCTGTTCTGGATCGAGAACAACTCCTCCTTCGACTGGCGGAAAGCCTCGTCGCTCTGCTTGCCGTAGTTCAGGAGGAAGGCCTCCTTCGCGTGGAGCCAGTCCAGCAAGAACGGGAAAGCGGAGTCCCGGAGATACTCGACGCTCGCCAGAGTGTTGAGGCGGTCGGTACGCCCTGGGTGGCCGGCGACGAAGACCAACTCGCCGTCCTTCGACCCGTGAGGGCTCCACTTCAGGTAATCCTTGATCTGGGCCGGCTTGTCGTTCTCGTAAGCCCGAAAGAAGCAGGCGTCCAGGCAGTAGCGGGGATACTCGAAGTTGTCCGGGTCGCCGCCGAAGAAGGCGATGTCGAACTCGGGGGCGAAAACCAGGCGGACGTCGGTGTACTTCTTATAGGTGTAAAGGTGATACTGCCCCCCCTGATAGAGGGTGACGACGTCGCTCCGCAGCCCGGTCTTCTCGGTCGACTCCTTCTCGATGTCGGCCGAAACCTTGCGACGGGCCGTCGCCGCTGCGGCGTCGTCCATCCCCGGCGCAACGCCCGCGTTGACCTTCGCCGTGACGTCCTCGATGCCGACCAGGACGTTCAGCTCCAGGTCAGGGGCCTTCACTTCCCCGGCCCGGGTCTTGGCGTGAAAGCCAAGCTTGTAGTAGTCCTTCTCGGAGGTGCTCAACTTGGCGAGCGTGTCGGCTCCGACGTGGTGGTTGGTCATGATGAGGCCGTCGGCCGAGACGAACGAACCGGATCCCCCATTGTTGAACCGGACGGCCGCCGAGCGTAGGTGCTCTGCCCAGCCGGGAGGCGGGACGAAGCCGTATCGAGCCTTTAGCGTCTCCAGGGGGAGGTTGTTGAAAACCCACATCCCCTCGTCGCCGCGCGCCGTGGTCATGGACATGATGATACAGACACCTGTGAACGCCGCGATCGAAAAGCGTCGGTTGAACATCGGCCGAAACTCCTGGACTCGAACGGTCGGCCCGCGGCCGATGCTGCATCATCCAAGCCTCGCGACGAGGCTGTCAAGCCGCCCTTCACTTGGAAGACTCCTCTTCATCCAGCCTCTCCACGCCGGTTGAGGCCGGTCGGCTTTGATCATCGTCCCACACCGCCGGCTCCCATCGTCGCTAACTTGCTTTCAGGGAAGGTTTTACTCTCAAAACACCCGCTCGCGACAATGGCTTCGTTTGATCGTTTTCGCGGGACGGTACTCCATCTCTCCTCGCTCAAATCACCGATTCCGCGCTGACGCGTCCGTCCGAGGTGCGATGGTCCCTGCCTCATCCTCTCGCCCCTCCAGTGCCATGGCTTCGCTTGGGTTTGTTTGCGTGCCTCCCGGGCGCCGTGACGACAACGCAAGTTTCTCTCCGGATAAGACTTGAGGAGATCCAAAGGCTCTCGGCGATGGCTTCGTTCGATCACTTCGCATCGCCCTCGTCGTGAACTCCGCGGCAATTCGACCAGGCCGAGCCGGTGTCCGGCCGATCGCCGCCCGTGAGCGATCCTGGACCGTCTATGTTAAACGTGGTCCCCAGCGGCGGGGTTCTGAAAGGAAAACCGGCCGTCGAGGTCTGATTCAACCGCTGCAATTGACATCGCCCGACTTTGGAGAGGGCAGAGGGGCCGCCGTAACGGCCCGATGAAGGGGGATTCGGCCTTGCTTTGAGAGCCCGCCGCTGAACGCGCGTCTGGCGGCGGTCGTTCTCCTCATCTTAATCTCAATCACCGCGCGATCTGGCTTCCCCCGCGAGGGGGGGGGATGACCGTCCCTTCCCACGACTCGGCCCAGATCCAGGGGCACACCTCGCCGTGGGCCGCTTGACGCTTGAGGGGGGCGTCTGTAGCATTCCGACGGATGTCAGCCTCAGACCGTCGGATCGAGAGTCGACCATGCCCACCTTGATCGCATCTCCCAGCCGGGTCGCGGCTGCAGGGACGAAACCGAAGCTGATCGACGAGTACGTCGGCCATGTCAACAGCGGTGAGTCGGCTCTGAGCGTCGCCCATATGAGAAGCCCCGGCGGCTGGGTCGAACCGGGCCAGACGCCGACGTTCGACGAATTCACCGTCGTCCTCCGCGGGCTGCTCCGGGTGGAGCACCGCGACGGCGTCATGGACGTCCGCGCCGGGCAGGCTGTGAAGGTGGCCGCCGGAGAGTGGGTGCGTTACAGCACGCCCGAAGAGGACGGCGCCGAGTACATCGCCGTCTGCCTCCCCGCCTTCACCCTCGACGCCGCCCGCCGCGACCCCGAGTGAGACGCCGACGATATGTCGAACGCGCCCGCGACGCCCTCGATGAAGGACAAGGTCTGCCTGGTCACCGGCGCGACGGCTGGCATCGGCCTCGTCACCGCCCTTGAACTGGCCCGAGCCGGCGCCGACGTCCTCCTCGTCGGCCGGACCCCGCAGTCGGCCGGCGAGGCGGCCCGGAAGATCCGCGAAGCGGTCGCCGACCCGGACGTCGAACCGCTCGCCGCCGACCTTTCGTCGCAGACCGCCATCCGTCGACTCGCCGCGGACGTCCGCCGCCGAACGGGCCGGCTGGACGTGCTCGTGAACAACGCTGGGGGGATCTTCCTGGATCGCTCCGAGACCGTCGACGGCGTCGAGACGACCTTTGCCGTCAACCACCTGGCTCCCTTTCTGCTGACGAATTTGCTTCTTCCGCTCCTCCGCGCGGCGCCCTCCGCCCGGATCGTCAACGTCGCCTCGGGAGCGCATCGCGGGGTGTCGATGCCGTTCGACGATCTGGAAGGTCGAAACCATTACAGCGGCTGGCGAGCCTACCAACGCTCGAAACTCGCCAACATCCTGTTCACTCGCGAGTTGGCGCGCCGACTGACGGGGGAGCCGATCACCGTCAACGCGCTTCATCCGGGGTACGTGAACACGCAGATCTTCCGAGACGCCACCTGGAAGGGGAGCGTCATGCGCGTCTTCGCCAACCTGTTCGCGCTGACGCCGGAGCAGGGGGCGGCGACTACGATTTATCTTGCGACCTCCCCCGAGATCGCCGGAGTCACCGGAGAGTACTTCGCCCGGTGCAAGCCCGCCCGGTCCTCACGAGCCTCGCAAGACGACGAGGCGGCTCGTCGGCTCTGGGAGATGAGCGCCACGATGACCCGCCCAGGAGACGCGGACTCTTGAGGGCTCGCCCCAGCCTCGCTTGACCCCCTTCCGTCGCCCCTCCTATCATTCGAGGTATTGCGGACCGCCCGCGACGGCGGTCCGCGTCGTGCGACGATTGTTCGAGGATGAGGAAAGAAAGCGAGCCTGCGTGTCGCGATACGTGATCGAATACGGAAAGGAACGCCTCGAACTCGACCTTCCCGAAGGAAGCGAGGCCGCCGTCTTCACGCCTCCCGAGGGGATGGCCGAACCCGAGGCCGAAGCCGCCCTCCGCGAGGCCCTGGAGCAGCCGAGGAACTATCCGCCTCTCCGGAGGAACGTCGTCCCCGGAGATCGGGTCGCGATCGCTCTCGACGCGGATCTGCCGGAGCCAAAGCGCGTCCTGGACGTGGTGACGGAGGTTCTGGAAGGGGCCGGCGTGGATCCTGAGGCGATCACGATCGTCGAGGCCGCGCGAAATACCGGCGAGCTGCTTTCGGGGCAGCGGGGCGAAGTCGCGGAGGTTCATGATCCGACGTCTCGCGACCGCCTGGCCTACCTGTCGACCACCAAGAGCGGCGCTCGGGTTTATCTCAATCGCACGCTCACGGACGCCGACGTCGTGATTCCGGTCGGCCTGCTGCGGCAGGATCCGCTGACGGGCCCGCACGGTCCCTGGAGCGTCCTTTTCCCGGGGCTGAGCGACGCTGAAACGCGTGAAGCGCGCCGACGCTCGCTGGCTCTCGACCCCCGAGGGGCCCACTTCCTCGAAGCCGACGCGGAGGCGTTCGAGGTCGGCTGGCTGCTTGGGTCGCAATTCCAGGTCGGGATCGTTCCGGGTTCTCGCGGTCCGGCGGGGTTCGTGGCCGGCCTTGCCGAGGACGTTCGCGACGCCGGGCTGGCCGTCCTCGACAAGACATGGACCTTCCGACCCGACACACGCGCCGAGCTCGTGGTGGTCGGGGTCGGCGGAAACGACGGGCCGGCCGGCCTGCACGATCTGATTGCCGCGCTGGCGACGGCGAACAGACTGGTGCAACGAGGAGGCCGGATCGTGGCGCTTTCGCAGGTCGAAGGCGCGTTCGGCCCCGCGCTCCAACGACTCATCGCCGCCGGCGATCGAAACGACTCCCGCGCTGTGCTTCGCGGACATG
The DNA here is from genome assembly GCF_011065895.1 of Paludisphaera rhizosphaerae. Taxonomy (NCBI): domain Bacteria; kingdom Pseudomonadati; phylum Planctomycetota; class Planctomycetia; order Isosphaerales; family Isosphaeraceae; genus Paludisphaera; species Paludisphaera rhizosphaerae. Next base: position 123,573 of record NZ_JAALCR010000013.1, read on the forward strand.
AGGACGCCCCCGATTTCCTCCAGGCGCAAATGCTCGCCCACATCCTGGACTGGGCCGACGTCTACGTCGCCAGCCGTCTGGACGCCGACGCTCTCGAAGAGCTCTCGATGGTCCCCCTCGACCGCCCCGAGGACGCTCGAAGGCTCGCCTCCAGGGCTTCGTCCTGCCTGGTCGTCGGCCGCGCTGATCGAGTTCGCGCCATGGTTCGAGACGACCAGTCCGAGTGAGCCGGGAGAGACGTGAGACCGGAATCGAGCTATAATCGAGCGTCGGGGACCCACTTCCCAGGCGTACCCACCGATTCCGCGAGACCGACGATTTCGATGACTGTGGATCTCAACCAGTACCGAGCGGCCGATGCGACGATCGCATGGATCGATCGCTCGGACCGCGCGCGGCTGGACGTATCGGGGCCGGACGCCGCCAAGTTCCTCAACAACCTGACGACCAACGACATCAAGCGACTCCCCGCCGACCGCGGGTGCGAGGCGTTCATCACGAGCCCCCAGGGGAAGACTCTCGCTTACGTCTCGATCATCGTTCGCCCCGGCTCCATTCTCGTCCGCGCCGACGCCGGCGGCCTTGAGAAGGCCCTGCCGCATCTCCAGAAGTACGGAATCTTCGACGACGTCGCGATCGACGACGTCTCCGACGCAACCCTGGAATATCACATCGTCGGCCCCGATGCGGCGGCGTGGCTGGAGTCCAGGGGGGCTAGCCTCCCCGGTCCCGAGGACTTGAGCGCGGTCGCCACTCATCTTGAGGGCGTCGGCGTCCTCTGCGTCCGCGAATCGCCCACCGGCCGGCCAGGCTTCACGCTGGTCGCGAAGACCGACGAAGGGCGGCCGCTCGGCGAGATGCTGCGTTCCGCGGGTCTCACGGAATTGAACTCCGACACGTTCGAGACGCTCCGCATCGAGGCGGGCACGCCGGTGTTCGGTCGCGAGGTCGACGAGAAGAATCTGCCGCAGGAGATCGACCGCGACTCTCGCACGATCAGCTTTGTGAAAGGCTGCTACCTGGGGCAGGAGACCGTGGCCCGGCTCGACGCCCTCGGTCATGTCAACAAGATCCTCCGAGGTCTCCGCTTCCATCCCGGTGAACCGATACCCTCGCCGGGGACGCCATTGGCGGCCGATGGGAAGACCGTCGGCTCCGTAGCTTCCTCGGCATACTCGCCCGGGTGGGAAGCAGGCGTCGGGCTGGCGATCGTCCGCGTCGCTCAGGCCGCCGCGGGATCGGCTCTAACCTGGACTCGCAACGACGACGGCGCGACCTTCAAGGCGGAGGTCGCCGAACTGCCGTTGATCCCCTCTCGCCGCTGATCGTTCGGCCGACGCTCTCCCCGACGGCCCCTTGAAGCATCGCTCACCAGGGCCGCATCGTCGACGCCCGGCGTCGCGCGTCCGCAACGGGAAACGAGCCGATCGATGCCGCGACCGAAGTATCTCTGTATTCACGGCCACTTCTACCAGCCTCCCCGCGAGAACCCCTGGCTCGGCGTCGTCGAGATCCAGGATTCCGCTGCGCCGCACCACGACTGGAACGAGCGCATCACCCACGAATGCTACGCGCCGAACGCCCGCGCCCGGCTGCTCGACGACCGGGGCCGGATTATCAATATCCTCAATAATTACGCGTGGATCAGTTTTAACTTCGGCCCCACGCTCCTCCACTGGATGGCCGGCGCAGAGCCCGAAGTCCTCGCCAAGATCGTGGAGGCCGACCGACTCAGCCGGGAACGGCGCGGCGGCCACGGCAACGCCCTGGCGCAGGCGTTCAATCACATGATCCTGCCGCTGGCGACGCCCCGCGATCAGCAGACGCAGGTTCTGTGGGGGATCGAGGACTTCCGCCATCGTTTCGGCCGCGATCCCGAAGGGATGTGGCTCGCCGAGACGGCCGTCGACGTGGCCTCGCTGGAAGCGATGGCCGAGGCCGGCCTGAAATTCACCGTGCTCGCGCCACGGCAGGCTCGGCGCTGGCGGCGGATCGGGGATAAGACCTGGTCGGAACAGGGAGGCGTCGATCCCTCGCGAGCCTACGTCCAGCGGCTCCCGTCGGGGCGATCGATCGCGCTGTTTTTCTACGACGGGATCGTTTCCCAGCAGGTCGCCTTTGAACGACTCCTCGACCGCGGGGAGAAATTTCTGGACCGGCTCTACGGCGGCTTCGACGAGAGGCGAGAGCACGCCCAGCTCATGCACATCGCCACCGACGGCGAGTCTTACGGGCACCACCACGCACACGGCGACATGGCGCTGGCCTTCGTGCTCGATCGATTGTCGAAAGATCCCGACGTCCGCCTGACCAACTACGGCGAGTTCCTGGAGCTTCACCCGCCCGAGTGGGAGGCCGAGATCCATGAGAACAGCTCGTGGAGTTGCGTCCACGGCGTCGAGCGTTGGCGGTCCGACTGCGGCTGCAAGTCGCGCGGGGACTGGCATCAGAAGTGGCGAGAGCCGCTCCGCGAGGCGCTTGACGGCCTGAAGAGTCATCTCGACCATCTGTTCAGCACCCGCGGCCGAGTCTCGTTTCCCGACCCCTGGGCGGCTCGCGACGCCTACATCAGCGTCATTCTCAACCGCTACGATCCCAAGACGATCCAGGCCTTCCTGGACGAATTCGCCCATCCCGATCTCGACGCCCAGCAGACGACGGACGCCCTTCGGCTGCTGGAGATTCAGCTCGATTCGATGCTGATGTACACGTCGTGCGGCTGGTTTTTCGACGAGATCAGCGGCCTGGAAACGACCCAGTGCCTCCAGTACGCCGCGCGGGCGATCGCGATGGCGGGGCATTTCGGCCGATCGCTGGAGGGCGAGTTCGTCGAGGCTCTCTCAAAGGCGCCGAGCAATCTCGCGACCTACGTCGACGGTCGAGGAGTCTGGGAAAGCTGCGTCCGCCCGGCCGTGGTCGATCTGGACCGGGTTCTCGCTCACAACGCCATCAGTCTTATCTACCAGAACACCGACCATCATCAGAGCGACGACGACCAGGCCTATGAAGTCCAGGCGTCCGACGTCACGATCCGAGGGAGAGGGCCCGGCCATCTCGCGATCGGTCGACTCCTGGGTCGGTCGAAACGAACCTGGCGAACCGCCGAGAGCCACTTCGTGGTCGTCCATTTCGGCGGCCTCGACTTCCATACGGTCCTGAGCCGCGACGTCTCTCCTGCGAACTTCGAAGCTTTCAAGGCGGACCTGCTGGCGTCATACCGCTCGGGTTCGCTGGCCGACGTCGTCGCGTTGGTGTCGCGGGATTTCCCAGGGGTGGAGCACCGCCTCGACGACCTCTTCCGCGACGAGCAGCGACGGATCATCGCGATCGTGCTCGCTGACCGGTTCGAGGACTACCGGCGCAGCTTCACCCGGCTCTCCAACCTGGACGAAGTCGTCCTCAATCGTCTCGGCGAATTGAATCACCCGATCCCCACGCCGCTCCGGGCGGCGGCGACCACCTTCCTGGACGCGAACCTCGAGGAGCAGATCGGGGCGCTGGTCGACGGCGACGAACGACGATTGCATGAGATCGAAAACCTGTACGACCGCGGACGGGCGTGGAATTATCGCCCCAACGCCGACGTGCTGGGCAAGGCGCTCGCCGGCGGCTTGGAGCAAGCCATGCGCGACTTGAAGGAGGGCGGACTGGCTGCCGCCGTCAGCCGCGCCGACCGGATGCTGGACGCCGCGGCCGTCCTGGGGATTCGACCGGAACTCTGGGAAGCTCAGAACATCTTCCTCGACGCCTATGTCGACCTGAGCGCGGCCGGAGAGGTCGACGAGACGCTCGACCACACGTTCCAGCGGCTGGCCATCCGCATGAACGTCTCGCCGAGGCTCCTGGGCTGGCGCCCCTGACCAAGCGAGCTTCTGAGCGCAAGGAGGCGGCCGACGCCCGGGTCATCCCGGGCGTCGGCCGTGGAGTGGCGTGCGGCTTTGTCGGCCGTGGGCTCAGACGCCCAGGCCGGCGAGGGCGGGACGACGGTCGGAGACCTCGAGGAGGCCGTCGGCGAGAATCTCAGCGACCTGTACGTGGATCATCGGGCCCGGGACGAGACCCGGCTGCTCGATCGAGACGATCCCAAAGGGAGAGTGAGGGCACCGGTCGGTCCGGTCGACCACGAGGTCCGCAACCCGGCCCTGGACGGTCCGGCTGGCGGTGGCGACCCGCACGAGAGGACGGCTAGTCCCCTGTCGACGGCGGATCTCCTCAAGGACGGTCTCGAACTGTTCGGCAGTCATTTTAGGGGGTTCCTGGGGGAGTCTCGCCCGTCGGAGTCGGTCCCCCCCGTCCGTAAGAGGGAGGCTCGCGGCGGGCGTCGATCGTAGATCCCCTGCCGGGCGCGGCGGATGGACCCGACGATCGGCCTGGACATTTTGAGGATCGCCTTGCACCGGTCAAGTCCGACCGGTCGCAGGGATTTGATCGGCGTTGACCCCGCCCGGCATTTATGCCAAAACTCGGCCGGCCCGTCGCCGATAAGTTGGGAGTCGAGGGCGTGGAGGATCCGCGCCCATCGCCGCCGCAACTGCGACGGCCCCGCACAGGATCAGGAGCCGCTCATGGGCATGGACGCACCGCAATCGCCGACCACGCGCGCCGGGGCCGTCCCCCATCGCTGGACGCGCGTCGAGGACCCCGGCTCTGAGGCGGTGATCGATGCCTTTGAAACCGTCATCGCCGGAGGCGGCCCTGCCGGCCTCACCGGCGCCTACGAACTGGCCAAGCACGGCCGCTCCTGCGCCGTGCTCGAAGCCGATCCCAGGCTCGTTGGCGGCATCAGTCGGACCGACGAATACAAAGGGTACCGCTTCGACATCGGCGGCCACCGGTTCTTTTCCAAGAGCCGGGAGGTCAACGAACTCTGGCGCGAGATCCTCGGCGATCAGTTCGTCAAACGACCTCGGCTCAGCCGTATCTTCTATGACCGCAAGTTCTTCCATTATCCCCTCAAGCCCTTCGACGCCCTGTCGAAGTTGGGGATGATCCGGTCGGCGCGGATCCTCGCGAGCTACCTTCACGCCCGGCTCAGGCCGATTCGACCGGAGCGAAGTTACGAAGACTGGGTCGTCAATCGCTTCGGACGAGTCCTCTTCGAAACCTTCTTCAAGTCGTACACCGAAAAAGTCTGGGGGATGCCGACCAACGCCATCTCGGCCGACTGGGCGGCCCAACGGATCAAGGGGCTGAGTCTGGTCGAAGCTGTCCTCAGCGCCTTCAAGTGGGGAAGCCGCCCCGGCCAGGGAGAGGTCGTGAAGACCCTGATCGAGGAGTTTCACTACCCCCGTCTCGGCCCCGGCCAGATGTGGGAGACGGCTCGCGACAGGATTCGCGAGATGGGGGGCGGGGTCCACATGGATCGCCGCGTCGTCCGAATCGACCACGACGGGACCTCGGTCCAGGCGGTCGTCGCCAAGGACGCCGCCGGCCGCATGTACCGCTACGCCGGCCGCCACTTTCTCTCGACGCTCCCGATCCGCGAGTTGATTCGGTCGATGAACCCGGCCGCGCCGGATGAAGTCCGAAAAGCCGCCGAATCGCTGAGCTATCGCGACTTCCTCTCGGTCGTCCTGATCGTCGACCGCGCCGAAACGTTCCCGGACACCTGGATCTACGTCCACGAACCGAACGTCCAGGTCGGGCGGATTCAGAACTTCAAGAACTGGTCGCCGGATCTCGTCCCCGACCAATCGAAGACGAGCCTGGGACTGGAATACTTCTGCTTCGAGGGGGACGACCTCTGGACCTCCTCCGACGAGGATCTGCTGGCCCTCGGCCGCCGCGAACTCGACGCGATGGGTTTGATCCCCGCCGATCAGGTCATCGACGGCTGCGTCGTGCGGATGCCGAAGGCGTACCCGGTCTATGACGACGCCTATCAAAAGCATCTGGCCGTGATCCGCGACTGGCTGTCGAAGCTCGGCAACCTGGAGTTGGCCGGGCGAAACGGCATGCACAAATACAACAATCAGGATCACTCGATGATGACCGCGCTCCTGGCGGCGCGGAACATTCTCGGCCACGGGTCGTACGACACCTGGAAGGTCAACACGGACGCCGAGTACCACGAAGAGGGCCCCTCGGACGACGTCCAGACACCGGGCGTCGGCCGCGCAATCCCTCGTCGGATCGAGGCGGCCTGAACCGGGCGGGAAACTGCTGAACCGCTCGCACGTCATCCACCCGCGTGCTACGATCGTCGTCGATCCGCCCGATCCCCTTGTCGGCCGGGCGCCGACGGTCGAACCTCCTGTCGCGGGGTGATAGACGATGTTGCACTCGCTGGTCGCCTTGGGGCTTCTCGCGTTCGCCGCCGACGATGCGGCGATCTCCCTCTTCGACGGCAAGAGCCTCGACGGCTGGGTCGCCGAAGGAGCGTCGGATTATCAGGTCGACGGGGCGAAGAAACCGGTGTGGGTCGTCGAGGACGGGCTCCTCGTCTGCCACGGCAAGGGCTTCGGCTTTCTCCGCTACAAGGAGCGGGAATTCGACGACTTCACCTTCCACGTCGAGTTCAAGATGGAGAAGGGCTGCAACAGCGGCCTCGGCGTCCGGACGCAGGCGTTCGACCCCAAGAAGTCGTCCGCGACCCGGCCCTCCTACTATTCGTATGAGATCCAACTGATCGACGACGCCGGCAAGCCCGCGAACAAGCACAGCACGGGCTCGCTCTATCGATACGTCGAGCCCAAGGAAAACGCGATGAAGCCCGCCGGCGAGTGGAACACGATTGAGGTCACCTGCGAAGGGCCTCGCATCCGAGTCACGCTCAACGGCAAGCTGATTCAGGACGTGGACCAGAGTCAGATTGAGGAGATCGCCAAGAAGCCCCTCCACGGCTACGTCTGCCTCCAGAACCACGGCGGGACGATCGCCTTCCGCGCGGTCGAGGTCCGACAGTTGAAGCCTGCCGCCAAGGCCGGCTGATCATGGACGAGCCGAGAACGGATCCGGCAGCCGCTTCCACAACTCGCCGATGCGCCGGAGGTGCCGCATATGGTCCTCCGGCCCCTCGCCGCTGAAGCCCAGCACGATGAGCCGCCCCTTCGTCGCCGTGCGAATTTGCCGCCAGCCGTCGGTCCAGTCGACGTCCGCCTGTTCAGGCGATGCTCCGACCGCCTTCAGCAAGAAGTCGGCCGTCTCGGTGGTGCTGGCGTAACCGGGCGGGATCTGGGACGAGTGACTCACGAGCATCGTCTTACGACCCTGAGCCGCCTCACGCGCGAACCGCTCAAAGCCGCTCATCAGGTTGGGATCGACGCTCTTCTGAGCCGGGTCGCCCTCATAGCCGCAGTAGATCGAATCCGCCATGACGATGGCGTCGATCCGCTCGAACGAGGCAGGCGTTTTGAGGATCTCTCGGACGCCTCCGAAACCCGCGCTGAAGCTGCTGACGAGGACCTTCCCCACTTCCCACTTCACGCTGGGGTCGCCGGGAGCGGCCTTAACCGCCTGATCGAGCAGCCGAGGGAACAGGTCGGGATCTGAGAAGGGCTTCGAGTAGGCCGAGGAAAGCCCGCTTCGGTTGAACGAGACAAGCACGGCGTTCCAGCCCACGGCCACAAGAGCAGGCTCCGTGACGGTCGGCGTCCCGTGGAGATGCAGGACGATATTCACCTTGCCGTCGCTCGGCTTGAACGAGGCCGGTACGAACAGCTTGGCATCGTCCGGCAGGTCGACGCGACGGCCTTCGGGAGGGGCGGCGGCGAGGAGGACGAGTGCGGAGAGGGCATGGATCAAAGGCATGCGAAAGGCTCCTGGATCGCGGCGAGGCCTGTCACGAGGCGTCATCGTCTCGCGACGGGATGATCTGCTGGAAGATGGCCCGAGCGCGGGTGGTGTAGCGGGCGGAGTCGAGAAGGAAGGTAGAAACGGCGTCAGTCGGGTCGGGCTCGTCGTACTTGAGCCTTCGGGCGAGGCGGGTGAGATCCTCGGGATCCTCGGGAAGCTCCGCCCCGGCTCGGTCGTGAATCAGGCGGAGGCGGGCGTCGACGCTGAAGAGGAAGTTGTAGATGTCGCGGAGTTCGTCGTGGAGCGTCGGCGTCAGGGCGCCCACGGCGGCCAGTGCGTCGAGAGCCTCCCAGGTGTTGGGACGGAGGACTTCCGGGTGCTCCGCCGCGTGGATGAGCATCAGGTACTGAACGACGAATTCCACGTCGGCCAGGCCGCCCACCCCGCGCTTGAGATCCTTACGCCCGCGCGAGTCTTCCAGCCGTCGCCGCATGTCGGCGACCTCGCGGCCGACGGCCGCGGCGTCGATCGGTCGGGCGAGGATCGCGCGGATGGCGTCGTCGACGTACCGGCCGAACCCGCCGGTCGCGAAGACCACCCGACCGCGCGTGAGCGCCAGCTTCTCCCAGGATTGGGCGGAGGTCGCGAAGTAATCCTTGAACGACTCCAGCGTGTTGACTAGCGGCCCCGCCGCCCCATGGGGTCGGAGACGCGTGTCGACCTGATAGAGCACGCCCGAGCCGGCGCCGCCCAACGCCTTGAGCATCCGCTGGGCGACGTCGGCCACGAACTGCTGGTTGGTCGTCGATTCGGGACCGCCGGTCGTCGCACCGTCGCTCTCGTGAAGGAACACCAGGTCGAGGTCGCTGTGATAGTTGAGCGCTCGGCCGCCGAGCTTCCCCAGAGCGAGGATCGCCCAGCGGTCGCGACGGCCGTCGGCGGCTCGGGTGGGCCGTCCGTACCGGACCGACCGCTGAGCCCACTGATTCCGCGCGACCTGTCCGATGATCGCCTCGGCCACGTCGGCCAACTCACGCGCGACCTCGCGGATGGGTTCGCGAGCCAGAACGTCGCGGGTGCCGATGCGGACCCATTCCTTGTTGCGGAAACTCCAAAGGATCGGCGCGATGTCTTCCACCGATCCCCGCGTCAACTCGGCCAGTTCCGCCTTGATCGCCGCGCCGGGGAGCGGACGGTCGACGACGAGCGAATCCATCAAGTCGTCGATCATCCCGGGGTTGTTGGTCAGGATCCGTGAGACGAGCTGGCTGGTGGCGCACAACTCGACGTAAAGGCGAAGGCTCGGCGGGTTGAAGTTGAACAACTCCCAGAGGATGGCCTTCGCCCCCAGCGACGCCGAAACGCGTTCCAGGTTCGCCAACGTCAGGTCTGGGTCGGCGGTTTTGCCCACCGCCTGGAGTAGTCGAGGAGCGATCGACGCCAGGAAGTGTCGACAGCGGGCCTGTGACAGGAACGGGATGTCTTCGCGGGCCAGGGCCATCAGGTTGGAGTAGGCCGCGACGCGGTCGCGGAACGGGTAGCGAGAGAGGGCCTCGGAGATATGCTCCTCGGTCGGGTGCGGATCCAAAACCAGGTCGACGATCGGGTCGGCCTCGCCGCCGTCGCTCTCGTCGAGGAACGCTTCGTGGAGAATGTGGTTGAGGATCCGTCGGTTCAACTCGGTCTTGCTGCGGTAATCAGCCAGGAATCGCTCCGCCGGCCCGACGCGGTTCTCCGTGGGTCCGTATGGGACGTAACCCATTCGGATGGCCAGCGTCCGCAGCTCCTCCATCTGACGCGGCATTTCGTGGGTCTGGCGGTCGAAGAGCATCTGGAGGCGGTGCTCAACCTGACGGAGAAAGCGATAGGTGTCGTCCATGACGCTCCGCTCCTCGGCCGTCAACGACCCCACTTGCTCCAGTCGGTCGATGGCCTCGAGCGTGTTCGTGCTCCGGACGATGGGATACTCGCCGCCGTGCAGAAGCTGAAGGAACTGGACGACGAATTCGACGTCGCGGATGCCGCCGTGGCCCGTCTTGACCTCGAATTCAGCCCGGCCGGCGGAGACCGTGCGTTGCTCGATCCGACGCTTGAGCGACTTGATCTCCGAGATTTCCGATGCGCTGAGGTATCGCCGATAGACGAACGGCGTGACGGCTGCGATGAAGCTCCGGCCAAGCTCGGCGTCGCCCGCGACGGTCCGACACTTGATGAGCGCCTGCCGCTCCCAGGTACGGCCTCGGCTGACGTAATAGTTCATCGTCGCGTCGAGCGAACGAGCCAGCACCCCCTGGTCCCCCTCAGGGCGGAGTCGCATGTCGACGCGATAGGCGATGCCCAGGGTCGTGTGATCGGAGAGCAGTTGGACGATCTCCGAGCTCATGCGGGCGAAGAATTCGGCGTTGGTGACCGATCGGGCTCCCGTCGTGACGCCGTCCTGATCGTAGAGGAAGATCAGATCGATGTCCGAGCTGTAATTCAACTCCACGCCGCCCAGTTTCCCGAGGCCGAGAACCGCGAACTGGGCGGGCCTCCCGTCTCCTCGCGTGGGAGTACCGTAGCGACGCTCGACGGAGGCTCGCGCCAGGCGAGTGGCCGCCTCGACGCAGGCGTCGGCGAGGTGGGAGAGGTCGGTGGTGGTCACCTCCAGCGGGAAACCTCGGACGACGTCGTTGTAGCCGATCCGAAGGGTCTCGCGGAGTCGGAACCGACGCAAGATGAGGCGAGGGTCCTCGCCGGCGGCCTCGTCCGTGAGCGACGTCCAGAGGTCTGCGATCAGCGTCGCGCGGTCCCGACGGTCTGCGCCGGCCTGGAGCCAGTCAATCAACTCGGGACGACGAATCAGCAGGTCGCTGAGATGCTGGCTCGTGCTGAAGACCTGAAGAAGGGTCTCCGTCGTCCGAGGCCGCGATGCGAGGCGGGCGAGCCCTGCCTGGGGATCGGGGAGTGCGGCCACGTACCGCTCGAAGTTCGTCAGGGCCATGCCTGGGTCGGAACTTCGGGGCAGATAGGTGTCGAACTGGCCGGCGACCTGAGCGAGGAGCGGCAAGGGCTCAGGCCCGGCGTGGCGGGCGAGGTCTTCCAGGTCGCGAAGGCCACGGTCGAGGTCACGAACTCCCAGACCCTGGAGCCATTTCCGCGACCGCTCGGGGAATTCCAACTGTCGCACGAACCAATCGAGATTCACGACGACGCCCCCGGGTTGCGACGGTCCCTCAGGAGGACGTCAGGTTGGGCGGGACGTGCTGCAGGTGCCGGATGATCGCCTCGACGTCGTCCTGGGTCAAGCCGGTCCGGGCGGCGATCTCGCGTTCATCGACGCCCGCGCCGACGAGCGGGCCGACCTCGGCGGCGAAAGGGCGGAGCGGGGGAGGGAGGTCGGGCTGAGGGGTGTACTTGCGATGGGCCTCCCAGGGGGGGCCGTAATCGGCGAAGCCGGGATCGAGCCAGTATTCCCGACCCCCGTGGGCCAGCACTTCCAGGAACCATTCCTCGAAGCTCGTCGCGATGATCCTGGGCTTGGTCCCGGCTTCCTCGTCGCCGGACACGAAGATGGGACAGCCCCCGCCGGGCCATCGGTAGGCCAGGTCGATGCAGACGGTCTCGACGTTCGGGTTGCCCAGCTCGAACCAGCTTTCGGGCTGGATGTGCAGGTCGTCCATTCGGCCGAAGAGGATCATCGGGCCGATGGCCGAGATCGGATGGATCAGCGGCCCCTCTCGGTGAAGGCCGTCGGACAGGAGCAGCCAGGATCGAAGGCCCGACGGCAGTTGGAAACCGTGCCGGTTCTCCCATCCCGCGACGGCCTCCGGAGAGGCCCCGGGATGAACGGAATCGGGGCCGAAGCCTGCGGCGAGCACAGCGGGGTCAGGCCGATGCGCTGAGGGAACGCCCCCCCAGGACAGCCAGCGGTCGACTAGCTCGACGAGGCGGTTCGGCATCCCCGCCCCTTTCATGCCGTGGTCGTCGCCGATGCGTCGGCGACTCGTCCGAAGAGCGTCACGGCGCTCGCGTTCTCGATCGTCACGCGGACCATTCGGCCGGTGAGATCCTCTGATCCGGGGAAGACCACGATCCGGTCGCAGGCCGTGCGCCCGGTCATCTGATCCGGGCCGTCCCAACCTTCCTTGCGGGTCGTCGAACGGCTCGGCCCTTCGACGAGAACCGTCGCATCCTGACCGATGAAGGTTCGGTTGTCTTCCAGGCTGATCGCCGTCTGGAGGTCCAGCAGAATGTGGTTCCGCCGCTTCTTCACTTCCTCGGGAACGTCGTCAGCGAAGAGCCCGTCGGCCTTGGTGCCGGTTCGGGGGCTGTACTTGAAGATGAAGCTGTTCTTGAACCGCGAGCGTTCGAGCAGGCCCACGGTTTTCTCAAACGACTCGTCGGTCTCGCCGCAGAAGCCGACGATGAAGTCGCTGGAGACCGACGCGCCGGGGATCGTGGCCCGAAGTCGAGCGAGCATGTCCTCGTAGAAGGCCGCGGTATACATCCTCTTCATTCGCTTGAGGATCATGTCGCAGCCGCTCTGGGCGGGGACGTGGATGTATCGCGAGACCTTGGGGAGGTCGCGGACGGCCTGCAGGAGGTCGTCGGTCATGTCGTTGGGGAAGTTCGTGATGAACTTGATCCGCTCGACGCCCTCGATGTCGTGCAGTCGGGCGAGCAGGTCGGACAGCCGGGTGGTGCGGCCGTCGCCTTCCTTGTGCTTGTAGCTGTTGACCGTCTGGCCGATGAGGGTGATCTCCTTCACCCCCTGCATGGCGAGCAGGCGAGCCTCGGCGACGATCGCCGACGGGGGCCGGCTCTGCTCGGGGCCTCGGACGGACGGGACGATGCAGTAGGTGCAGAACTTGTCGCAGCCCATCATGACCCGCAGGTACGCCTGGAACGGGCTGGGACGGACGGCGGGCTCGCGATCGGCGTCGTAGCTGTCGAAGCTGGACGTCACGTGCTCGCGGCTGCCGGCGGTTCTCGCCAGGCTGACGGCGAGTTGAGGCGCGGCGTCGGCCTTGGCCTTGGCCAGCAGTTCGGGGACCCGACCGAGTTGTCCGGGCCCGACGACCACATCGACGTGGGGGGCTCGGCGGAGGATCTGGGTCTGGTCCTTCTGCGCCATGCAGCCGAGAACGCCGACGGCCAGCTCGGGCTTCTTCCGCTTGAGATGCTTGATTCGCCCCAGCGCGCTGTAGATCTTGTCCTCAGCGTGCTGGCGGACGGAGCAGGTGTTGTACAGGATGGCGTCGGCCTGCTCGATGTCGTCGGTCAGCTCATAGCCGTCGTCGCGGAGGCGGGCGACGACCAACTCGCTGTCGAGCACGTTCATCTGGCAGCCGACGGTCTCAATGTACAGTTTCTTGGTCGGTGGCGAGGTCGGCTGGTCGGCCATCGCTCGGGAACTCCCAGGCGGAGGGTCGGCGCGGAGGCGGCGAGCATGTTCAAGGGGTTGGGACGCCGTCCCCCTTGGTTGGGGAAGCGCCTACATCCGATCAATCTTAACAGGCCGTCGAAAATATGGGAACGGCTCTCAACGAACCGCTCGGCCGATCGTGGGAATCGGCCCAGGGAGACCTCGGCGCGGCTGGCGGAAGGTTGGAAGGGCGGATATAAACCCTTTGTCAAGAGTTCACGATTCCTCATCGGGAAGTCGCACGGATCGCTCATGAGAATCCTGGCCGTCCATCCTAGCTCGCTGATGTACACGAAGGTCTTCCTCAGGCTGGAGCCCCTGGGGGTTGAGACGATCGCGGGCGAGTTGAGGAGGGCTGGGCACGACGTGCGCCTGATCGATCTTCAGGTCGAGGACCACGCCGCCTATTTCAGCGAGGTCGACGCCTGGCGCCCCGACGTCGTCGCCTTCTCTCTGAACTACCTGGCTAACGTCCCCGAGGTCGTCGATCTGGCCAAGGCGACTCGCGAACGCTTGCCGGACGCGTTCATCTTCGTCGGCGGCCACAGCGCCTCGTTCGTGGCGGAAGACGTCCTGACCCACGCCGAGGGAGCGATCGACTGCGTGCTGAAGGGGGAGGGGGAGGCGTCGGTCGCCCGGCTCATCGAGGCGGCGGCGGACCGCGACCCGACGGCGCTCCTTGACGTCCCCGGCGTCGTCACGCCGGTGGGTGCGGGCCCAGCTCCTTCCTTCGTCAAGAACCTCGACGACCACCTGCCCGCCCGCGACCTGCTCCGCAAGCGACGGAACTACTTCATCGGCGTCCTCGACCCCTGCGCCTCGATCGAGTTCAGTCGAGGATGCCCCTGGGACTGCTCGTTCTGCTCGGCCTGGACGTTCTACGGGCGGAGCTACCGGGTGAAATCGGCCGAGGCGTCGGCCGACGAGTTGGCGTCGATCCGCGAGCCGGGCGTCTTCATCGTCGACGACGTCGCCTTCATCCAGGCCGAGCAGGGCATGGCGATCGGCGAGGCGATCGCACGTCGGGGGATTCAGAAGCAGTATTACCTGGAAACCCGAGGCGACGTCCTGCTGCGTAACAAGGACGTCTTCCGCTTCTGGAAGACGCTCGGGCTTCAGTACATGTTCCTCGGCGTCGAGGCGATCGACGAGGAGGGCCTGAAACGGTTCCGCAAGCGGGTGACGCTCTCCAAGAACTTCGAGGCTTTGGAGTTCGCGCGGTCGCTGGGGATCATGGTGGCGATCAACATCATCGCCGACCCGTCCTGGGATCGCGACCGCTTCGAGGTCATCCGTCAGTGGTGCCTGGAGATCCCGGAGATCGTCAACATCAGCGTGAACACCCCCTATCCGGGGACCGAAAGCTGGGTGACGGAGTCGCGGAAGCTCACGACCCGCGACTACCGGCTGTTCGACATCCAGCACGCCGTCCTTCCGACGACTCTCCCCCTCAACGAGTTCTATGCGGAGCTGGTCAAGACGCAGCAGGTGCTCAACCGGAAGCACCTGGGATGGAAGGCCCTCTGGGCGCTCGGCGGGATCCTGGCGAGCAACCTCAGGCGCGGGCAGACGAACACGCTGAAGATGCTCTGGCGGTTCAACAGCGTGTTCAATCCGAAGCTCCAGTTGGCCGACCATGCAGCTTCCGCCCGTTATTTGATGGCCCCGCCGGTTCATCGCCAGGTCGTCGACCCTCACTCGCTCTACATCCACCCTTCACCGGGCCGGCGCGGGAGGGCGATCGACGGGGCGACCGAAGCCTTCGTCGAGCGTACTCGGATGGGGGGCGGGTCGTCCGACTGATCGAGTGCCGTCCTCAGCGCGGGTTGCGACGGGCTCGGAGGCGACCGCCTCGGTCCGCCTGCCAGGCGTGTCCCGTGTGGACGTCCAGCGCCGTCAGCCAGCCGCCGCCGTGGCAGTAGGTGTCGATGCAGACGATGTGGCCCAGGTTGAGGATCTTCCCGTTCTTCTGCGAGGTGTGGCCGGCGACGACCGTCTTGCCCGAATAGTGCGGCCGCGGCACACCGTTACGCAGGGAATACCAGCGCAGGAGGGATTCGGGCTGGCGGTCCATCGGCCGAGCCGGGTCGTAGGCGGCGTGGACGAAGATGTGGGAGTCGGTCTCGAAGTAGGAGACGCAGGCGTCGAGGAACGCGAGGTTCTCGGGCCGGAGTTTGCGGAGTTCTCGACCCCAGTCGCGAGCCGGCCGTCGGCCGTCGGGAGCCGTCGCCGCGGCGGCGGGGAGACCGGTTCGCGCCTGGAGCAGCATCTCGTCGTGGTTCCCCAGGATCGACACGAGCCGGCAGCGTCTCTTGAGGTCGGCCAGCGAATCGAGCACCCCGCGCGAGTTCGGGCCGCGATTCACATAATCGCCCAGGGTGACGATCAGATCGTCCCGGGTCGGACGGATCTCGTCGATCAAGGCGTTCAGGGCTTTCGAGCAGCCGTGGACGTCACCGACGGCGATCGTTCGTGCGGGCATTTGGCGTGAGTGGCTCCCTCGGATCAGTCGCCCATCTTGTCGCCGGGTTGGACGGCGTGGCCTCGGAGGAATTCTACGGCGGGCATGGGTTTCTTGCCCGGGGTCTGCACGATCAGGAGCCGAACGGCCCCTTCACCGGCCGCCACGTCGATCCCGTCCTTCGTCGCGGCCAGCACGGCGCCGGGCTCTCCCTGACCCTCGACGACGGCCGTTTTGTGGACGATCAAGCGGATCGGCCCCTTCGGCGTCCAGGGGAGGGCCGTCCAGGTCGTGGAGGCCGACGGCCAGGGCTGCATCGCCCGGACCAGGTCGTGGATTCGTCGGGCGGGGGCCTTCCAGTCGATGACGCCGTCCTCCTTGCGGAGCTTCGGCGCCTTCGTGACCAGCGACGGATCTTGCGGCAGCGTCTCGGCTCGGCCCTGGGCGACGGCCTCGATCGTCTTGACGAGGAGTGGTGCGCCGAGGTTCGCCAGGCGTTCTTCCAACTCGCCAGCCGTCTCGTCGGGGTCGATCGTCGTTCGTGCGAAGGCGATCATACCGCCGGCGTCCACGCGAGGAGTCATCCGGATCACCGTCACCCCGGTCTCGGAATCGCCGGCCTGGATCGCCCGAGCGACCGGCGCTGCGCCTCGATAGGCTGGCAGAATCGAACCGTGCAGGTTGAGGGCTCCGATCCTGGGGACGCCCAGAAGCTCGGCGGAGAGGATCTGACCATACGCCGCCGTGATGAGAAAGTCGGGCTCGAGGGAACGGATATGCTCGACGGCCTCGGCCTCGTTCACCTTTTCGGGCTGGTAGACCGGAACTCCTCGTTTTTGGGCCTCCACCTTGATGGCGCTTGGGATCAACTCCTGGCGGCGGCCCTGGGGACGGTCGGGTTGAGTGACCAGAGCGAGGACGGGGAAGCCCGCGTCAAGAAGCGCGATGAAGCTGGGGAGGGCGAAGTCCCCCGTTCCCAGCATGATGATCTTCCCCGACTCGGTCATGTCGATCCTCCCGCCCTATCGATCAATCCGGTGTGCTCGTGGTCGCGAATCGGTCAGACGTCCGCCGGCGCGGGCGTTGGAGCGGGAGCCGGTCCATCGACGGCGGCGAGCGTTGGGGCCGCCATCGTCTTGAGCCCCTCAATGATCTTCTCGTCCGAAGCGTAGATCCCCTCGGCCTGGGCCTTCTTGTACTCGGCCTCGAACTCGCGAATCTTCCCCTTGATCCCGTGACGCGTCAGCGGACCGAGATAGTCGATGAACAGCTTGCCGTCGAGATGATCGGTCTCATGCTGGATCGCTCGGCCGAGGAGATCGTCGGCCTCAAGATCGATGTCGCGACCATCGAGCCCGAACGCCTGGATGCGAATCCTTTTAGGGCGACGGACCTTGGAGTAGACGCTGGGGATGCTGAGGCAGCCTTCCTCCTCATCCGACCATGAGTGCCGTTTGACGATCTCGGGATTGATGAAGACCAGTTCCTCGTCCTTCTGCTCCGGGTCGGCGGTAATGTTCAGGACGAAGAATCGGAAGGGGAGGCCTACCTGGTTGGCCGCCAGCCCGATTCCCCGAGCTTCGTACATGAGAGTGAACATCTCCCGGACGGCGGCCCGCAACTCGTCGTCGATTCGCTCCACGGGTCGCGAAGCGTAGCGGAGAACCGGGTGGGGATACTTCACGATGTGCATTCGAAACGAACTCCGACGCGGGCGTTTGAACCAGATCCTGCGATCATCTTCAAGTATACGAAAATCCGTCTCCCTCGGTCGCCGTCGATCCCGAATTCGACGGGTGCGAACAGGGCAGGGTTTCCGCCACCATGGCCCATGGGCGTCGAACCAGGTCGATCAGATCCGACTCGTGTCGTGTTCTCCTTCAACGGAGACCTGATCGGCAGAACCGCTTCACTCAAGGGCGGCTTCGATTTCGGCTTCGTTCGCGTCCGAGTTCGACGACGCCGCTGATCGCAAGCCCATGATGCCAAATCCGTTGCAGCGCGAGCGCTTATGGGTTCGTTCGCGCCTCTCATGAGACGACGCACGGCTTGATCGTGGCTGCCTCGGCCAGAGCGACTGATCGCTCCCGTCCCATCGCTCAGCCAGGCCGATTGGCTTTGACTTCGGGTTCGTTCGCGCCTGTCCTGCGCCCTGAGTTTGCATGGAAACCCTGGCCGTGAAATCCTTTGCGCCGGTCACAGCCGTGGCTTCGTTCGGGGACGGATGAGCCGCCTGGCTGGCTTCCCCGCGATCCAACCGAGCTGTCAAAGACCCCTCGCGTAGCAACTCTTGCGATCTAGAGTTTACACACGCTTGCCTATGCAGATTCGCCGGCCTCATGGATTCGGACCGAGGATCGGTCCGGTTCTTCCACCGGGGCGCTCAAGGCGAGGGCATCGGGGCGAACGGCATGTCGGGGATCGGAGGGAGGCCTCCCTCGGCTCCCAGGATCATCGCCTCCCAGACGGGGCCGACGAGCAGGAAGGCTGGGCCCGCTCTCCCGTCGCTGGTCGCGGCGCAGACCCAGTTGTCGAGGAACTTCGACCCGATCCGCAGCTTGACGGGGGGCGTCGAGCCTTCCAACTCGGCCGTGATCGTCAGGCGAGGTCGATCGAGCCCTGCGCCGGGAGGGTAAGCGCCCTCGTACTGGAGATAGCGTTGAGTGCGAAGATCCGAGAGTCCGGCGACCAGGCTGTCGAACCGCGAAAGGTCGACGCCCTGCGTCGGGGTGCCGGCTTCCGGGCTCCAGGCGACGGTTCCGGCGCCGGCTCGCATCCGCCTTGTATAGGCCAGAGTCCTCGTCTCGGTTTCCAGCACGAGCCGCCGGACCGACTGAGGCCGGAATGACAGGACTCGGGTATCGTGGAACTCAGCCGTGAAGGGGATCAGACTCTCCGCGTTGATCGAAAAGTCGACGGGGAAATCCGAGAGCGAGCCGTAGTACTTCGTGGAATCCCCTTTGACGGGCGAGCCGATTTTCAGGGTGTGGGTTGTGGTCTGGCCGTTCGCGGCCGACGTTGCCCAGCGAACTTCCATGGCCGGCTTCCGCAGACCATAACGGTCCTCGTCGCCCGCGTCGGGCGTCGGCAGGTATTCCGACACCTGAAGATCCGCCAGTCGCGCCAGAGCCGCCGTGACCGCCTGCATGTCGGCGCCGGCCGCAACGGGTTCGGTCATTCGCCATGCGTTGGGCGTATCGCGCGCCGGGGAAGGCGAGAGATCGGTCGTTCGACCAGGCCGGACGATCGTCAATCGCACCACGTTCGAGGGCTGAACGGCGGGGAGGTTGCGGTCTCGGAAGGCGAACGCGTTTGAGGGGAGGGCGGACAGAAAGACGTCCGGAAGCGCCAGGATTGCCTTATCGCCGTCGACCTGGCCGAAGACGACCTTTCGCAGGATGTCGTGCCGACCCAGCGCGAGTGAGAAGGAGGGCTTATCCGTCGCTTTCCCGTCCGATGCGACCGTCCAGATTTTCAGCCGTCGCAAAGGGGGATCGAGCTTGGGGTCGGGGACCGCTCCGGGCTCGAAAAACTCGGAGCTTTGAAGATCCGCGACGGCCTTCAACAGCGCTTCGACACGTTCCCGGTCGGCGCGAGCCTCCGTCGGAGCGGAGGCAGACCAGCCCTGACGATCCCGCTCCAGTCGGAATGGGCCGCCGGGGCTCTCGATCTCGATCCGACGAACGGCCGCGGGTGCAACCTGGGCCACGAATCGGTTCCGCATGGCCTTCAGATCAGCCGGCAGTTTCGCCACGAAAGCCGAATCGACGGAAAGCACGTCGTCGCGACCGCCGATCCGGAGATAGACGCGGTCCTTTTGTTGGGGGACCGTCGCTCCAACCATCAAGACGAGGGGGGGAACTCCGGCAGCGAAGGGCTTCAACTCGATCGTCGCGGCTGGCGGATCGAGGCCGTAGTCGACGAAATCGTGGACGTGGTCGGCGACGAATCCTCCCGCCTTGGGATCGACCTGGAGCGTGCTCAGCGAAGCGACCACCCGCTCGACGGCTGACGCGTCGGCAGGGAAATCGACGGGCGTCGTGATCCGCCAGGTCCCTCCGTCACGCCGCTCGGCCGTCACGTCGAGGTCCGGGCGACGCACGCTCACGGCGGCGAATGGCGCAGTCCAGGACGGGACGACGGCCGTTTCACGCCACTCGACGAGCGGCCTGTCGACGATCGCCAACACTCGACGCGGCACGACCATGATCTCTGCGTTCCCGCCGGCGCGAACGAATCGCTCCTCGTGCGAGGGCCGGCCGAGTTCGAGGGTCGCGGCGGGGGCCTGTGAAGGGTCCGTCCATACCCGCACGACCGCTTCCGGAGGGGCCAGGCCGTATTCGGTCTCGGCGCCGTCCACTCGACCGGCTTCGGGGGACTTGCGGAGCCCGCGCAGGGTCGCCGCCAGGGCGTCAACTTCCTCGGGGGTTGCATCGACGTCGAGAGGCTCGGTCAGCCGCCAGCCTCGCGCGCCTCGACGGTCGAAGACGAGTCGTTCACCCCCGTGTGCGATCTCGATGCGGCGAACGTCGCCGGGGCGGACGTCGAGCAACTCGGGAAGGACTCGGTCGCGACGACGGTCCCGCTCGGCCTCCGTCAGCAGGCCGGAGCGCTCCAGGCCCCACAGGCCGACCAGGGTCGCGAAGAACAGGCCGAGCAGGACGTAGGTCGATCGTTCTCTTCTCATGGCTCCCTGCTCGTCTCAGTCGCGACGAATGGCGTAGACGAAAGCGCCGAGGGCGACGATCGCGGCCGCGGCGACGACCGTGGGCGCCATGATGAGCCGCCAACGAAGCCCAGGATCGGCGGTCAGCGTCAGGGCCTCGTGAAGCTGCGCCGGAACCCCGACGGAGTCCTCGCGCCCGCGCAGCCAACTGGTTGCGTTCATCAGGAAATCGAGGTTGGTCGCCTCGATCGAGTCGACCGCGTCGTCCCCCGCGGCGCGGCTGGAGATCAGCACGAGCCGAGGCTTGAACGCCCGAGGGTCCGAAGCCGACGTTCGCTCGGAGACGGCGGCGGCGACGATGATCGGTCCTGCGGTTTCCTTGGGATCGCGCGTCACTTTGGGATCGCTGGGCGTGGATTCGATCCAGGAACCGGGCGCGCTGCGGACGACCGGCGTGGGGAGCATGATGGGGTTCGCAGCCGACGGGTCCTCGGCTGACGCTCCCTTCGTCCCCACGAGATGGATCGGCGAAGCGTCGATGATCAGCATGGCTCGATCGCCGCTCAGGCCGGTGTTCACGGGATGAACGAGGCTGCTTTCCAGCGGGCAAAAGATGGAGGCGATCCGGCCGTTCAGGTTCAGTCGCGGGTCGACGACCACCCCCGGACCGATCTCCAGATTGAACGACTTCAAGAAGCCTTCCAGCCCGGTCGTTTCCCCCCCGAGGCAGAGGAGGACGGGCTTGCCGCGATCGACGTAAGCCCGGAGTTGGGATGCCTCCTGCTCCTTGAACGCCTCCTTGGGGCCGGCGACGATCAAGAGTTCCACGTCGTCGGGAACCGCTCCTTCCAGCAAGTTCACCACGACCGGCTCACAGCCGGCGGCGTGTAGTCTCGACCGCCAGCGCGCGACGCCCGTGCCGTCGACGGTCAGACGCTGCGAGGTCGGTTCGCCGTGCCCCGTCGTGAAGCCGACTCGAGAGGTCTTGTTCTCCCGAAGGCGGATCAAGGCCGAGGTGACCAGGTCTTCGCCCTTGAAGGCCGACTCGAATCGGCCCGAGCCCGCCCCGCGAGGGTCTGGCAGGCGCTCGAACATCTCATTATTGCCGACCGCGATGAAACGAGAGTCCTCGCCCGTCCCGTACTCGATCAGGACGCCGCCCCCCTGCATGACGGCCAACTCGGGAGCCCGTCGAGCCAGTTCGTCGAGGCGGCCGAGTTCGACGTGCCGGTCGAGCCGCTCCACCTGGATCAGGTCTGGACGTGCAGCGCGGTAGAGGTCCACCAACTCTGACACCCGGTCGAGTTGCCGCATCGCCAGGGCGCTGCGGCCGTGGACCAGATGGAAGAGGACGGGCTTGTCCAGGGAATCGACCTGGTTGCGGCTCAGCGAGGAAAGCGAATACGTATGTTCGCGCGTGACGTCGATGACGTGACCGCCGTACCGGAAGGCCGCCACGTTGACCACGATCAGAATCCCAGCCAGGAGTGACGCGTTCAGCCCCGCTCGCGAAAACGCGACCGTCCGCCGCAGGGCCGGGCTGGAATGGCGATAGCGGTCGTTGACCGCGATCAGCGTGAGGACCAGGCCGAAGCCAAGCGCGAAAGCGGGGAGCGACCAGAGAAGGCTCCGAGAAACCGCCAGCCACGCGCCTGTCGCGATCAGAAAGAGACCCGCCGCGATCCCGGCGATGACGCGATCGCGGTAAGACGAGGGGGGCGCCTCCAGGTCGTCTTCGCCCCCCGTCGGCGATCCCGGAGGCGAAAAACGCAGAATCCAGTAAAGGACGAGAAGTCCGATCGCGGCGGCGACGACCGCCCAGAGTTCGGCTCGACCCAGGAGCGACCAGACTTGGGAAGACGTCGTCACGAGGCGGCTCCCGACGAAACGGATCGAATCAGCATCCCCGCCGCGCGGCGAGCAGACTCGTCGTCGCATACAGCACGAAGGTGCAGACCGAGAGATGCAGGGCGACCGTCCGCAGGTCGATCCGCCCCAACGCGAAGTCGTGGATCTGATTCAAAATCGCAACGTGCCTGGCCACGTCCGCCCAGCCGTTCCAGCGCCGTTCGGCGAGGAAAAAGAGGAGCAGAAGCGACGTCACCACCAGGACGAAGAGGGTCACGAACGTCCAAACCGCGGCCACAAGCTGGTTACGCGTCAACGAACTGAAGAACAGCCCGATCGCGATGAACATCATCCCCATACTCGTCAGGCCGACGCCCAGACTGAGGAGCGGACCGACGTCGAACTGATACTTCCCCTGGTAGTACAGAAACGGAAGATACAGCGCGAACGGGAGCAGCAGAACGAGATACATCGCCACCCCGGCAAGCCACTTCGAGACGACGATCTCCCCCTCGGTGATCGGCAGCGTGGCCAGCGTCTCGATCGTCCCCGACCGAGTCTCCTCGGCGAGCAGACGCATCGTCAAAAGGGGGACCGCCGCCAGAATGGCGAACCAGAAGGGCGTGCTCCCGGAGATGTAGGTCGTCATCGGATCGCGCAGATTCGAGAACTCGACCTGCGGACGCGCGAGTGATTCAACAAGCTCCCAGAAGTTCAAAAAAGCAACGACCTGAAATCCGAGGAGGACCAAATAGGCGGTCGGGCTCAGGAAGTACGCGGCCAGTTCACGGGCGAAGAGGGTGGGGACGTGGCGCATGAAACTCAGCCGGCCTCCCTATCCGAAACCGCGAAACTCGTTCGAGTGACCGCCTCGACGAACCGTTCTTCCAGGGAGCGGCGGCGAGCCTCCAGAGCTCGGAGCGGCCAACCGCTAGCGACGAGCTTCGCGGCGATCATTTCACGAGGGTCGTCGCCTGGCTTCGGAGAGAGGTCCAGGGTGACGATCCCGTCGGAGTCGCTTTCGATCCGGACGGACGCGACGCCGGGAACGGTCGCGAGCGCCTTGCGGATCAGGTCGGCGGGTCCTCGGGCTTCCACCCGCAGAGCGTCTCCGCCCCTTAGCTCGGAAAGTCGTCCGTCCAGGGCGATCCGCCCCCTGGCGATGATGACGACCCGATCGCAGACCGCCTCGACCTCGGACATGATGTGCGTCGAGAGCAGGACGGTATGACGTTCGGCCAACTCGCGAATCAGGGCCCGGACCTCGCGGACCTGGATCGGGTCCATCCCGGCGGTGGGTTCGTCGAGGATCAACACCGGCGGAGAATGCACGATCGCGTCGGCCAGGCCCACTCGTTGGCGGAAGCCTCGGGAAAGCTTGCCGATCGGGCGACGCTCCACCTCGCCGAGCCCGCAGCGGGCGATCGCCGAGGAGACCGCCCGTCGCCGCTCGGATCGAGGCACGTCCTTCAGCTTGGCGCGGAAGGTCAGGAGTTCTCGGACCCGCATCTCGGGGTAGAGCGGGACGTTCTCCGGCAGATAGCCGATGGAACGCCTGACCGCCAGCGGCTCGTCAAGGACGTCATGACCACCGACCGCGGCTCGACCGCTGGTCGGAGCGAGGAAGGTGGTCAGGATCCGCATCGTCGTCGTCTTGCCGGCACCGTTCGGCCCCAGAAGGCCGGCGATTTCCCCGCGTCCCAGGGCGAACGAGACCTGATCTAGCGCCCGGAGGGCGCCGTAGCTCTTCGAAAGCCGCTGAACCTCGATCATCGGCCGCCTCGCCCCTTCGCTCAGACTCGTCCGGCCAGCCGGCCCAACCCCAGGCGGAAGATGATCCAGAGTGCCATGGCGGCTTCCCGCGAGTTGATCTTGGAGATCCCCGCCCGGCGATTCTCAAACAGGATCGGCGTCTCGCCGAACTTGCAGCCGACCTGCTTGCACCAGAAGAGGATCTCCTCCATGAAGGAGTAGCCTCGCGACCGGATCTTCTTCAGATCCATCTGGGCCAGTTTGGAGACGCGGTAGCAACGGTACGAGCCGCTGTTGTCACGCGTCCGCAGGCCGAGGAACGTACGGGCGTACATGTTGATGCCCGTGCTCATGAACTTCCGCTTGAGGTTGAACTCCCCTTCGACGCCCCCACCGGGGATGTATCGGGACCCGATCATCACGTCGTTGTTCGCCATCCCCGCCAGCAGCGAGGGGATGAAGCGAGGGGGGTGGCTGAAGTCGGCGTCCATGTTCAGCAGGAAGTCGAAGTCGTTCTTGATCGCGAATTCGAACGCCCCGAGGATCGCCGTACCCAGGCCGAGCTTCCCCCTGCGGTGGATGACGTGGATGTTCTTGAGCCGCTCCGCGAGGTGGTCGGCGATCTCGCCGGTGCCATCGGGGGAGTTGTCGTCCGTGACGAGGATGGCCGCATCGGGCGCATAGAACCGGATCGAGTCGATCAGCGGCTCGAGGTTTTCGGCTTCGTTGTACGTCGCCAGAGAGACGAGGACGCGAGGCGGTCCTCCCGGCCGGGCTTCAATGTTGTTGCTCACGACGCTTGGATCTCCGAACCCCAAAAGGCCTCCATTCCTTGGCGCCCCTACTGGGCCGAATGCTCAGTATGCCCGATCACGGCCTATCGCGAAAGATCGATGCGCCGTGTTCTCCAAGAGCGACGTCGACGACCGGAATCCAAGCAGCGGTGGAAGTTGCGGCCGGCGGCGTAAATTCTCGGCTGGGTCAACGCTCAGCTCCACGGACAAGCCAGACCAGGACGATCGACGGCCGATCTTCGGACCGGGGCGCGACTTCGGCGGAGGCGGCGGGAGTTGAAGGAGAAGCCCCCTCCGTCCGTCCGCTGCCGCTTTGAGAAATCGCGGAGTGGTCGACGACCGCGGCGCTCTGAAGAGCCATCCGATTCTGCGGGAAGAGCACTTCACCCGCGGGATCGCCCTTGAGGGCGGTCACCTGGCTCATGCTCGCAAGTCTTGTCAGGTTCAGGTGATCGGCCTCAACCTCGTCGATCCGGCCGGTGAAAGCGCCGGACAACCGCCGCCGAAGGGTGGCCAACTCAGAAGGGTCGAGTTCGGCGGCGAAGACGGCCCCGGGTTGACCGGGAGCCTCCTCAGATGCAGGGACGTCGAGCCTGAAGAAGTTGCGATGAGACGAGATCTCCAGAAGCGCGGCGGTTTCGTTGGCGTCGATTGCATCGTCCAGGACCGAGACGAGGAAAACGCGATGCGTCCCCGGCCGGCTCAGAATTTCCAACGCCGCGACCGCTCGATCCTCGACGACGGATTTCGGGGCGGCCGGAGCGGCGAGCGTCGCCGGCGGTCCCACTGGCCCGGGATCGACGGCCGTCTCGGCGGTGACGATCGTCGCCACAGGCTGCGAATCCACGGATGAATGCGTCAGTACGGGAGGCGGATTGACGTGGGTGTGGCGTGAGCGAGACGCCGTCGCCAATCCGAAGGCGATCGCCATCAACCCGGCGGCCGTCGCCGTCACGATCCAGGTCGTGCGAGTCGGCGCTGCGATCAAACGACGCCGGGGAGCGGCGATCCTCCCCAGAACGGCTCGCGAAACGTCGGGGCCCGCGGGGCGGGGCAGGGCCGCGACGATATCGCGGACCACGGCGAGCGACCGAACTTCCTCGGCCAGGGACGCGTCGGCCGACAGGGCGTGCTCGACCGAAGCCCGCGCTTCAGGGGGAAGTTCGTCGTCGAGATAGGCCGACGCCAGAGATTCGAGTTCGTCGCTCATGGTCGCCTTCGGTGTCGCCGGTGTTTTGCGGAAAATCCGCCCACTCTTGGAGTTACGAGTCACGACAAGGCCCGCTCGACGTCGGGAAAGATTGGTGGGGACGCCTCCTCTTCCACGAGGGGGAGAAGGCGCCTTCGGAGTTGATGGCGAGCCCGGTGCAGCCGACTCCTGACCGTTCCCACCGGGATCCCCAGCAGCTCCGCGATCTCCTCGTAACGCCGCCCTTCAAAGTCTTTGAGAATTACCACCGCTCGATGATCGGGATCCAGGGCTCCAAGCGCCGCCTCGACGACCGCTTCACGCTCGGCGCGTTCCAGGGAGTAGGAAGGGACGCTCGCGGGCGACTCGTCGGCTGGTTCGAATGGCGTTTGCTCGGAACGGGCGGCCGGGAAGCGAAGCAGCCTGCGCAGCCGTCGCTTCCGCAGCCGGCTCATCGCCAGGTTCAAGGCGATGCGGTAGATCCAGGTATAGAAAGAACTCCCCCCCTGATACTGGTCGAGCTTTTCATAACCGCGAACGAAAGCGTCCTGAAGCACGTCCTGGGCGTCCTCGGGCGAGCCGAGCAGCCGGACCACCATGGGGTAGAGCCGGTCCTGACAGCGTTCGACCAGCTCGCCATAGGCCTCAGGGCGGCCGGCGCGACAGGCTTGCACCAGACTCATGTCGTCCAGATCTTGAGCCATTTGCATCCTTAGACGCTGCGCCCGCGGTTTTGGTTCCAATCTCGCTCCGGCCGATCAGTTCCCCCTCGTCCTCCAATTATCCGCTCCGTCGCCCGCTTCGGGAATCCCAGGGCGCTCGACGCGCGTCCTCAATCGGGTCGGAGGGACGGGGAGGGGGACCGAAACGATCCATATCCACCCCTTTCGTCGTCTGAGGCGCGCCCTCGCCGAAGTCGGCGGAGCGGGGCGAGGTTGTTTACAACCGCACATCAACCGACATGTAGCATTCATTATGATTTAAGGGTTTCGGAGACTGCGAGAAGTCGTTCATGTAAGCACGGATCGACAAAACGCAGTGCTTTCTTGTTAATCACTCCGGCTTTGCTAGACTGTCCCCGCCAACCTGTCATCAAATGCAACTTCAATTGTGTCTACATGCATGAAGCGGGTCCCGAGTCGACCGCGACGGTCTTTGTGCGCGCTCACTGAGCGGCAGTGACCCTCGACGGCAGAGGGGCTTCACGCGCTTCGAGATCCCCCTCGAAGCTCTCTACGACGAACCGCACCCTGCTCCAGCTCCAAGTGGAGGATATGGAATGAGACGACTGCGAAAGCTCGGCCGCCGGCCGAGCTTCGAGGCGCTGCAGCGCCGTGAACTGTTGAGCGGCGCTGGAGTTAACTTATATACATATTATGAAGGGACTAACGACCCGCTCTTCACGGACGTCCGACGGCTGATGACGTCCTGGACGTCGCCCTCGAACAGCCCCCTCTCGCTGACGTCGACCGGATATCCCCTCGCCACCGCGACCTCGAATGCGAATCTGGCCTACTACCCGGACGGCGTCTACCAGGTCAGTTACAAGGGGACGGCGGTCGTCGACTTCTCGGGCATCGGCGTCCTGGCCGCTCCGATGACGAAGGGCGCCGACGGAGTGACCCGCGGACTCCTGAACGTCGCGTTTGCGAACGCTCCGGGCGCCGAGCGAAAGCTCACGATGACCGTCGAGACGACCAGCACGACGGATCCGATGAGCGATCTGCATATCTGGATGCCCGGCGTGGCGACCGACGGCAGCAAGCTCTATACCGACCAATTTCTGCAAAGTCTGAAGCCGTTCGACTACGTACGCTTCATGGACTGGAACTGGACGAATAATTCGACGGTGACGTCCTGGTCTCAGCGGTCGGTCGTCGACTCGTTCGGAGCCGGCAACATCTCCTTCGAGGCGATGATCGAGCTGTGCAACGAGTCGGGCGACAGCATGTGGGTCACGATCCCTGCGCTGGCGAACGACGACTACGTCAGGAACCTTGCCGCCCTGATCCACCAGAAACTCGACCCAAACCTTAAAGTTTACATCGAGTACAGCAACGAGACCTGGAACGGGTCGTTCACTCAGTACAACCAGACCCTGGCGATGGCCAACTCCGACTACAGGGTCTCCGCAACGAACGACATGGACAAGGTCGCTCAGGAATCCGCCCTGCAGCTGAAACGCATTTCGGACATTTTTCATACGGAGTATGGGAGCTCGTTCACGAGCGTCATCCCGGTCTTCTCCGGATGGACGATTTACCCCGGCTATCTGAGCCAGGGACTCGACACGGTCGCCCGTTGGTACGGCAATCCGACTCAGTACATCAAGTCGACCGCCATCGCTCCCTACGCGACGGCCCTGGGAGGTTCAACCTCCGCGGACGTCCCGAAGCTGATCTCGGACCTCGATACGGCGATCGCCAATAACGCTTCCAGCATTGCGGCCACCGCCGCCGTCGCCGCTTCTTATGGTCTGCCGCTCGACATGTACGAAGGGGGCGTCCACGTTCTGTACGCGACGGCCCCGGCGTTGGAAGCCGTCCTGACCGATCCCCTGATGTACGACGTGATGCGCCGCTACATGGACAGTTGGGCGGCCAACGGCGGCCGAAGTGCGACGTTCTATACGCTGGACGATCCGACCTGGGGGCTGAAGCCTAACACGACCTGGGCCGACAGCCAGCGTTACGACGGAGTGCTGGCCTCAATTCTCCCAGCCGGCGACGCCAACCTCGACGGCGTGGTGAATTTCGCCGACTTCCAGATCGTATCGGCGAACATGGGCCGGGATCAGCTCTGGTGGACGCAGGGCGATTTCAACCATGACGGGAAGGTCGACGCGACCGATCTGGCCGCCCTTCTCGCGAATTTCGACATGAGCTCGCTGACGGCCGACCAGGCCGCGCAGATGGCCGTCGCACTCAAGCCGTCCTCGGTTTCCACGACGACGCCGGTCGCATTCCAGGTCTTCGCCGAGAAGTACGTTGCGTCGCTGATGAGTTCGTCGGCTTCGGGCTCCTCCAATTACGTCGCCAACGGCGTCTACAACGGCGGATTCGGAACGGGGCTCCTGCAACTCGCGGGCGTCTCGTACCCGAACGGCATCGGCGTTTCCAGTAGCTCGACCATCGTCCTGCCGCTGGGTGGAACGTACACGAGCTTCTCGGCCGTGATCGGCGTGGATGATCGTGCGGGCTCGGGGACCGGTCAGGCGACTTTCAAGCTGATCGGCGACGGCAAGGTGCTTTACACCTCGCCGGTGATGAAGGCTGGGACCGCGCTGCCGATCAACGTCGACGTCAAGGGGGTCTCCAGCCTGTCGCTGGTGGTGACGTCCCCCGACGGGTCGAACGTCTCGATTCCGGCCGACTGGGCGCAGGCGCGGTTGGTCGACGCGCGCTCGACGAGCGTCAGCGCTCCGACCTTGACCTGGACGGTCACCAAGAACGGATCGAGCTTCGCTTCGTCTTCCGGGCAGTCGTTCGTCCTCTCGCCCTCCGGCGCGGGCACCTACGTCGTGTCCGTCAAGGCCGTCGACTCGACTGGCGCCAGTTCGACTCGGAGCGTGACGATCACCGTCGGCACGCCAACCCAGCAGGCGACCGCGTCGTACAGCGGATCGGACGTGAGAAGCGGCGTCTGGAAGAACCGCATCGGCATGGAGGCGTCGGCCGTCGCCGGCGACTCGGGAGCCTACGCCTCCAGCTCGACGTACATCTCGGTTTCTGGGGCGACCACCCAGGTTTACGACCGCGCCTCGTCCGATCCGCGCGCCCTCGACAAGCTTCAGAGCGCGCTGACGACCATCTCCCCCTGGAGCGGGTACTCCATCGCGTCCGCCTGGCTCGGCTCCTCGTTCACGATCGACGTCAACCTGGCCGACGGCAAGGCTCACGAGGTCACGCTCTACGCCCTCGACTGGGATTCGTCGGCTCGGGCCGAGAGGATCGACGTGGTCGACGCGGCGACGGGCCAGGTGCTCGACTCTCGGTCGATCTCGTCGTTCAACTCCGGTGTTTATCTCACCTGGACTGTCTCCGGTCACGTTCAGTTCCGAGTCGTCCAGACCGGCGGAGCCAGCGCGGCGATCAGCGGCGTGTTCGTCGACCCGCTCTCCAGCGGTTCCGCGACAACCGGCTACTACACCGGAACGGACACGAAGACGCAGGGAAGTTGGCAGGCCGTCTACGGCGGGCAGGGCTACATCATGGCCAACGCCCCCAGCTCAGTGCCGTCGTACGCCACGGTCAAGCTGTCGGGGCAGGGAACCTACCTCTACAGTTCCTCGACCAGCGACGTCCGCGCGCTCCAGACCCCGGACGGTTCGACCCGCCAGTCCTCGGTCTGGTGGAGCCTGGGGACGTTCACGGTCGACGTGAATCTGACCGACGGCAAGGCTCACGAGATCACGCTCTACCTGGCCGACTACGATCGAAAATCGCGCTCCGAGGTTGTCACGATCATCGACGCCGACACCGGCCTCGTGCTCGACAGGCGGTTTATGTCGTCGTTCGGAGACGGGATCTACCTCTCCGCGAAGGTCAGCGGCCACGTGATTTTCAGCGTGGGCCTGGCTGGAGGCGATAACGCCGTCCTCAGCGGCGTCTTCTTCGATTCGGCCGGCGACTCTTCCAGCGGCGGCGACACCGGCGGCGGCGACACCGGCTCCGGCAGCGGCGTATCGACGAGCGGCGTCTACGACGCGACCGACGCCACGACCCAGGGCGCATGGAAAGGCGCGTACGGCGCCCAGGGCTACGTCGCGGCCGGCTCCTCCAGCTCGCTCCCGGCTTACGCAACCGTCCGGGTGACCGGGGCGCAGACCTACAATTACAGCACCTCCACCAACGACGTTCGCGCCCTCCAGACCTCCGACGGGTCAACCCGTCAGTCCTCGGTCTGGTACGGAAATACGTTCACCGTGGATGTGAATCTGACCGACGGCCTATCCCACAAGGTCTCGCTCTACCTGGCGGACTATAGCCGGGAGTCGCGCACTGAACTGATTACTCTCATTAACGCCGACACCGGCGTCGTGCTCGACACGCGGACGATCGGATCGTTCGGCGACGGCAAGTACCTCACCTGGACCATCAGCGGCCACGTGGCGTTCAAGTTCGCCATGGTCGGCGGCCCCAACGCGGTACTCAGCGGCGTCTTCATCGATTCGGCCGACGCCTCGACCGGCGGCGGTAGCGGCGGCGGCACCGGCTCCGGCGGCGGTGATACGGGCTCCGGCGGCAACACTTCCACGACGGGCGTCTATGTCGCCACCGACTCGACAACCCAGGGCGCCTGGAAAGGCGCTTACGGCAACCAGGGCTATGTCGAGGCTGGTTCGTCCAGTTCGCTCCCCTCCTATGCAACCGTCACGGTTACGGGGGCGCAGAGCTATACCTACAGCACCTCCACCAACGACGTTCGCGCCCTCCAGACCTCCGACGGGTCAACCCGTCAGTCCTCGGTCTGGTGGACTCTGCGATCGTTCACGGTCGACGTGAATCTGACCGACGGCCTGACCCACAAGGTCTCGCTCTACCTGGCGGACTACAGCCGCGAGTCGCGTTCGGAGCTCATTTCGCTCATCGACGCCGACACCGGCGCCGTGCTGGACTCGCGGTTGTTCAGCTCGTTCGGCGACGGTATGTACGCCACCTGGGAGGTGAGCGGCCACGTCACGTTCAAGGTGGATGTGGTCGGCGGCCCCAACGCGGTGCTCAGCGGCGTCTTCATCGATTCGGCCGACGCCTCGACCGGCGGCGGCGGGAGCACCAACAACGGCGGCGGCACCGGTACCGGCGGCAGCACGTCCACGACCGGCGCTTACGTCGCGACTGACTCGAAAACCCAGGGGAGCTGGAAGGGCGTCTATGGCTCCAAGGGCTATATCGAAGCCGGTTCGTCCAGCTCGCTGCCGTCGTACGCGAACCTCTCGATGACGGGGGCTCAGACCTACACCTACAGCTCCTCCACCAATGACGTTCGCGCCCTGCAGACCCCCGACGGATCAACCCGTCAGTCCTCGGTCTGGTGGTCGGGTCGAACCTTCTCGATGGACCTGAACCTGACCGACGGCCAGACGCACCAGGTTTCGCTCTACCTGGCGGACTACGATCAGAAGTCGCGAGTCGAGCAGATCACGCTGATCAATGCCGACACGGGCGCCGTGCTGGACACTCGAACGATCAGTTCGTTCGGCAACGGCGTTTACGTCACCTGGTCGGTCAGCGGCCATGTGACGTTCAAGGTGGATATGATCGGCGGCGACAACGCCGTCGTCAGCGGTCTGTTCATCGACTAAGCACTCACTCCCCCGCGTCGGTCGATTCCGGCGCGGGGGAGCTGCTTTGCAACAATCCAAACCCGGAGAGTCAAGCCGTAACGGCGTCCCACCGGCGCTGAAGCCAGGCGAACGATCGTTCGGCGGCTTCCAGACGTTCGAGATCCTCGTGATAAAGGCCGCCGGCCTCGCGGGGCATCCGATAGGAGGCGTCGACGAACTGATCGCGAGCGCCCTGCATCTGCACGACCAGCTTCTCGTACTCGCCGCGGCGTGCATGGTTGCTCAACAGCGAGAGTTTCCTTTTCACCGCCCCCAACCGCTCGTCGAGCGACTTGAGCCTCCCCGCCAGAGCGGGCATCTCACCGAAATGCGTTCGCGATGGATAGCTCGGGCTCTTGAGCGGATTACGCGCCAGGGCGGCTTGAGAGGTCGAGCGAACGGCGGGGTTGGCAGACACAGTCGAAGCTCCTCGTCGGAAATCACGCCCCGTGGAGTGCGTCGCTCGCGACGCCTCGACGGGGTTTCTTCTTTCGATTGAGGGGAATCGGGAAAGGCGGTAACATCCCGCCGCGACCCGGCGCGACCATTTTGATCGAAGGGGGCGGAGCCCGCCAGATCGTTCGCCGGCGCTCACGGAGGGAGTTCGCGATGCGAAGCCCGATCAGCCTCCTCGTCCTGTTCCTGCTGAGTACCTCCGAGGCCGCATCCATCGGGGCTGAGCTGCAGCCTCCCGCCGTGGCCGAAGGCTGGTCCGTCCAACTGGCCGGCGCCCTCCCCAAGGGCTTCTTTCCGACGGCGATGACGCTGGGACGGAAAGGCGAGCTACTGGTCGGAGGCCGGTCTGGCGAGGTCCTGCGCGTCGTGGACGGTCGGGCGACGACCTTCGCCGATGGCCTGGGTCCGGTCGACGGCCTGGAGCGAGTGGGCGACGCTCTGCTCGTGCTGCACCCGCCGTTCTTGGCCGCGATCCGAGACGACGACGGCGACGGTCGATCCGAGAGTCGCGAGAACCTCGTAACAGGACTCGGCGAACCAGCGGCTCCACAGAGCCCCAAAAATCGCGGCAGCGGTACGATCCGACTCGGGATGGACGGCTTCCTCTATTTTGCGATCGGCGATCCGGGGCTTGCCGAGGCGCGGGGGAGGGGTGGGCGCGTGCTTCGCATGCGGGGCGGCGGAGTGATCCGCGTCCGTCCCAACGGCTCGGACCTGGAGGTCGTTTCGCAAGATGCGGCCGTCCCCACGGGCCTGGTCGTCTCGTCGCTCAACGACCTCTTCTCGTTTTCCTCGGCGACCGACCCCAGGTGGGGGCTGCGTCTGATCCACCACATCCCAGACGGTCGCTACGGCTATCCGCTCAACTACGTCTCGGCCGAGTTTCGCTCACTTCCCGCGACGGCCAGACTCGGGCAAGGCTCGGCTAGCGACGCCGTTTTCCTCGACGAATCGACGGGAGCCTTAGAACTATTGCTCCAATGTGATCCGGAAGGGGGCGCGGTTTACGGACAGCAGGTTCGCAAATCCGGTGGAACCTTCGTGATCGAGAACCGCATCCCCGTCGTCCAACGGGGGACGCTCGTCGACTTCCGCCCCTCGGCCGTCGCGACGTCGGGCGGCACGCTCTGGCTCATCGATTCCGGTCCAGCAGCCCAGGCCGGAGCCAGATTGTTCCGCGTTTCTCGCGGCTCGACCACGACTCCCGCCGCCAGGCCGACCCCGACGACGATGCAGGAACGGATCGCGAGGCTGGATGATCCCTCGCGCCTGATCCGGTGCGAAGCCCAGGACCAACTCACAGCGATGGGCTCCGCGGCTGTCGAGCCGCTCGTCGATCGTCTCTCTCGATCCGAACCCCTTTGCGGCCGCGTTCACGCCCTTTGGGCACTGGATGCGATCGGCACCCCACCGGCAAGAGCGGCGATCCGCGCTCGGTTGGGGGACGACGTCGCAGCCGTCCGGATTCAGTCGGTCCGTAGCGTAGGGATCCGCCGTGAGTCTCTGGCGTCGAAGGACGTCCAAAGGCTCCTCACCGATCGCGACGCAGCGGTTCGTCGTGAGGCGGCGATCGCGCTGGGACGCCTCGGCGACCGAACCTCGTTGCCGACTCTGCTCTCCACACTGGACGACTCCGACCGTTTCGCCGCCTGGTCCATCCGGCGGGCGATCCTCAGCCTGGGTTGCGACGACCGCGAAGCTCTCGTCCAGGCCCTTTTGGATCCGCGTCGTCGCGAGGCCGCTCTCCTGATGGCCGACGAATCGTGGCAGGTCCCGATGGTTGAAGCGCTCGTCGCGGCTCTGGGGAAAACGCCCGACCCGCTCGTCCGTGGGCGCATCCTCTCTTGTCTCGCGACGCAGTATCGTCGCTACCCCGATGGTTCGGCAAAAGAGCAGGGGGGCACGCCGAAGAAGACCGAAGCATGGGACCCGCAGGGGATGGCCGCCGTCCTTCAGGGACTGGAAGCAGGGCTCAAGGACGCCGACGCCTCAGTTAGACGCCAGGCCGTGTTTGGGCTGGAGGGCGTCGGCCAGGCCGCCGGGCCGATGCTGCGGGATGCTCTCGGTCGAGAGGAGGACGTGGACGATCAGGCCGCCCTCGTCGAGGCTCTCGGGGCCCTGAACGACGCGACCTCGACCCGGCTGCTTCTGCCGATCGTCGTCGACCCCAAGCGAGCGGAGTCTGTCCGATCCGCGGCGCTCGATTCGCTGAATCGCCTTCGAGGTCGGGACGTCATCCGGGCGCGGCTGACCCTTCTCTATGAGGAGGGCGCCCCGGAGACCCTGGTGGCGAAGGCCCTCCCGGCTCTGGCTCGCGACGGCTTCTTGCCCCCGAACGATCTGGCCGGGTTTCTCAGACACGCCTCGCCGCTCGTCCGTGCGGCAGCGGTGGTCAGCCTGAATCCCTCGCGACCATTGCCCCCGGACGTGAAGGACGTCGTCCTCGCGCGGCTCGACGATCAGGACCCCGACGTCCGTCGCGCTGCGTTCCTGGCCGCCGGCCCCCTCAAACTCAACGAGGCCGTTCCGCGATTGGTCGAGAAGGCCAGGACCGCCCAGGACGGCGACCACACGGCGGTTCTCGCCGCGCTCTGTTCGCTTCCCGATCCACGAGCCTTACCCCTCTACCTGACGGGCCTCGACGATCCCGACCCGTCGCTGCGACGTGGTTCACTGGGGGCGTTGCTGGCGATTCGCGATCGCGTCGAACCGGAATTGCGCCGGATCATCGCGGAGGAAGGCCGCTCGCCCTCCGTGATCCTGGCCTTACGGCGCGTCATCAACCGGTTCGAGACTGTCAAAGGCTGGAAGGTCCTCGGCCCTTTCGCCGGCCTTCCCAACAACTGGTCGGCGCGTGACGGCTCGATTGATCCCGCGGCGACCTTCACGAATCTCCAGGCTCAGCCGACTCAGTGGAAACCGGCCGTGGAATCGGGCGACGGAATCGTCGATCTCTCCCCCCTTCGATCGACCGACTCCCCGGTCGTGGCGACCGCCCACGCCGCGATCACGACGACCAGCGCATCCCAGGCGGTCATCGTCATCGAGGCCGATGGTCCGATGGAGGTCTCCCTCAACGGGCGGCGCATCAATCCGCCGACGGACGAAGCTCAGGCGCCCAACTACTTCGCCGTCAACCTTTTAGAGGGCGTCAACCACCTGACGGCCGTCAGCCGTCCCGGGCCGTCCTCCTGGCGGTTCGCGGTGTCGATTTCACAGACGGAGCCCGCGGCAAACCGGTGAACATCCGTAATTCATCGTCGCGGAAACGGAGATACTTGCTAGACTGGGTTCGATTAGGAAACGCCGCGACCGACCCGCCTGAAGACCGGAACCGGCGAGCCTCCGTCGGGCCGGTACCATCTGGACATCGATGAAACCTCCCTCGAATAGCCTGCTGCCCGCGGCCTGGATGATTTCGGCCGCCTTCTGTTTCGCCACGATGGGTGCGATGGCCCACGCTGTCGGGCCTCACTGCGACTGGCTGCTGGTCGCCTTCATCCGCATCTTCTGCACGTTCGTCTTTTCCGTGATGCTGGCCGTCGCGGGAGGGGCGAAGTTAGTCCTCTGGAAACCTCGGACGCTCTGGTGGCGGAGCATCTCAGGGACGATCAGCGTCGCCTGCACGTTCTATGCACTCACGCATCTCCCCGTCGCCGACGTCCTGACGCTGACCAACACCTACCCGCTCTGGATCGTGCTGACGGGTTTTCTCCACGGTCGTCGCGGCGGCATGGCGACCGACCTGGCCTGCGTGCTCTGCGGAGTGCTGGGAGTCGTCTTGATCCAGCAACCGCACGGGGCGGGGAAGGGGGATATGGGAGCGGTCGGCATCGCCCTGCTGGCGTCGGTCACGACGGCGATCGCGATGCTCGGGCTTCACCGGCTCAAGGATGTCGACGCCCGAGCGGTCGTCGCCCACTTCTCGGGCCTGGCCAGCGTCTCCCTGGCGCTCTGGCTGTTGTTCGTCCATCCGATGACCGCCGAGGGATACTCGGTGGGCCTCGTCCCCGGGCTACTCTTGCTCGGCGTGGGAGTGTTCGGGACCTTCGGCCAGGTGCTGCTGACCAAGGCTTATGCGTCCGGACCGCCCGCGAAGATCGCCGTGCTGAGTTTAACTCAGGTGGTCTTCGGCCTGGGGTACGACGTCTTGCTCCAGGGGCGGCAGTTGACGTTGCCGAGTCTGCTGGGATTCGTCATGGTGCTGGGGCCGACCGCCTGGGTGACGTCCCGCGCCGCGAGGCGAGCCCGCAGTGCTCCCGAAGCGCCTCGGCCGAAGCCGGCGGTGGCCGAAATCGTGGCGCCCAAACAGCGCGCGGTGGGTTGAGTCGGAATCGAATCGGCTGAGAACGGCAGGGGAATGGGCCATGCGATCACCGGAATCAACGAGCCCCGAGTTCGATCGGGTGCTGACCGGAGCGACGGAGCCAGACCTGGCCCGTGTCGCCCTGGAGATCGCGCGAGACTTTCAACCCGACCTCGACGTCGAAGCCAGTCTGGCTCGCATCGAGGCCCTGGCCGCGCGTATCCGCGTCCGTTGCCGTGAGGGCGTGCCCCCGCGCCGGGTGCTCGGCCAGATCAACTGGGTGCTGTACGTGGAGGAAGGGTTTCTCGGCAACACCGACGACTACTTCGACCCTCGAAACAGCTTTCTGAACGAGGTCGTCGATCGCAAGACCGGGATTCCGATCACCCTCTGCATTCTCTACCGGGCGATCGCCGGTTTGTTGGGGGTCTCCCTCTCGCCCGTGAACTCCCCCGCCCATTTCCTGTTGCGGCTCGACGACGGCGAGACGACGTTCATCGACCCGTTCCATTCCGGCGACCTGCTGGAGCGAGAAGCCTGTGAAAACCGGCTCGCCCAGTTGATCGGCCGACCGTTGTCGCAGCCGGAGTCGCGTCTCGCGGCCTGCTCGCCGGCGACGGTGGTGACGAGGATGCTCCGGAACCTCAAGGCGGTCTTCGTCGGCCAGGAGGATTTCGCCTCGGCCTACATCGTTCAGAGGCGGCTGGCCCGAGTGGCCGACGACCCGCTGGAGCGGCGCGACCTGGGGATGCTCTGCCTTCAACTCGACCGCCCCGGCGAGGCCATCGACCCGCTGGCCGCCTACCTCAAGTCCCGTCCCAAGGCCGACGACGCCGAGACCGTCACCGCCCTTCTTTCCCGCGCTCGAGCGGTCGTCGCTCAGTGGAACTAGAGCGGCGACCGCTTGAATTGCACACGGCGGAGGAGAAAGGGGACCGGCTCCCGGCGCGAGCGCCTCGGCCCTTGGGATCGAACGGCGGCCGGGTGCCAGTCCCCTTTCTCCGGGCATCCCCGAGGCCGCTTCGGAGCCAAGGGGGACAGGCACCTCCGCTGCGCTGCGGAGCCAGTCCCCGTTGACTCCTCCGCTCCTGGTGCAACCCGATCGTTCGTCGCCTAGGATCGATCAGTCCTGGTCCGCGGCGTCTTTGCCCTCGACGAAAACCCGAGAAAACCTAAAGTCTCGGGTCGCGGACGGCCGAATCCAAGGGATGAAACCAACGGCGGCCGCCGGACGGCGAGCGCGCCGGGATTTGCACCCATTGAGTGACGGCGACGGGGCGCAACGGCCTCCCGAACGATCCAGGATGATCGCCCCGGGCGTGCGACGGCCGCCCGAGTCGCCACGCCGATCCGCCCAGGAGGAGGGCCTTTAACCATGCGCTTCCGCCCCGGAACCCTCGGCCTGCTCGTCGTGGGTGCGGGCCTCGCCGGCTGCACGCAAACCGGCGGCCTGCGCGCCGTAACCCCCTCCGACGTGAAGACCACCGCCAGCGTGGGAGACAAGCCGCTGCCGTCCGTCGCCGGACTGCCGGACGATGAACGCCGCTCCGCCGGTGGTCTCCCCGAGTCGTCGCAATCCTCCGGCGCTCGGATCTCTGGCCGCGTGTACGACGACCAGGGCGAACCCGTCCGCAACGCCGTCGTGCGGTTGGCCATGACCGGCGCGGCCGGTGGACGCGCCGTTCATGCGACGACCGATCGATCCGGCGGCTTCACCCTCCGGGGCGTTCGACCTGGCTCGAACTACACGGTCATCGCCGAATATCAGGGCGAGCAGGGGATCATGACCGGCCGCGCCGACGCCGAAGCGCCGGACACCAGCGTCCGGATCAGCCTCCACCCACGCGACGCCGCGGTCGGCTCGGAAACGAAGGACGCGGTCGCCGCGTCCGATCGTTCGCGGGTCAAGGCCGTCGCCAGGGCCGAGGAGCCGGATGAAACGAATCCCGACGACCTCCTCGAACCCGAAGCGCCGCGGAGAAGTTCCACTCGTCCGGCGCCCGTGAAGCCGCGACTCGAGGTGACCGAGGACGCGGACGAGGAGGTGGAGGAAGCGGGCCCCGGATGGTCCCAGCGCGGAACGGCTCCCAAGACTCGCGCTTCGGCTCGCCCCGTCGAGGAAGAACCCGTCGAGTACGAGGAGGAGGGAGAAAACCCCCTCCCGCCGGCCCGAGAGATCAGCAGGGTCTCGGCCCGCATGGAAGATCCCTTCCCCGCCGAAGAGGACGAGCCCGGCGCCCTGCCGGACGGACTGGTGAATCAGTCCAACCACGAACGACCCGATGATCCGAAGCCGGGCCGAAAAGGTCCTCGCGCAGCAGCTCCGCCGGTCGAACGGGCCCGGCCGACGTGGGCGGACGTGATCTCTGAGAGCGGCCGCGTCCCGGTCGACGCGAATCTCGCCCAGACGTCCACAGCCGTCGCGACGACGGCCACCGTCGCCGCCAAAACCGTCGCCGTAAAGCCCACGCCGGACCCGAAGGCCAAGGCCGCCGCTCCGAGTCGGTCGACGCCTTACTGCGATTACGACGCCGACGAGCAGAAGATGATCGACTTCGCCAAGTTCGACGTCGACGGCAAGCTCGTCTCCATCCGCGACTTCGACGCGGATCTGATCCTGCTCGACTTCTGGGGATCGTGGTGCGGGCCCTGTCGAACTTCGATCCCCCACCTGAAGGAAATCCAAAGCCGCCTGGGGGGCAAGAAGCTCCAGGTGGTAAGCGTCGCCTTTGAGCAGATCAAACCCGAGAAGCGAGCTGCAAGGCTCAAGGAACTTCGCCAGGAGTTGGGTATCAACTACCCAATTCTCGTCGCGGGATTCCAGGACGACGACGTCGTCCGGAACACGCTTCAGGTCTGGTTCTTCCCGACGATGATCCTGATCGACCGCGAGGGTCGGATCGTGCATCGCGAGCAGGGAGCCACGGCGGTGACCCTCGCCAAGATGGATCGGGCGATCACCGAATACATGGAGCGCGGCTCGAAACCTCAGTACGCCCAGCGCGAGCCCAAGGGAAGGGCGTCGCGCTAGGCCTTCGGCCTCAGGAGAGGCCGATGATCTCGCCGTTCTCGTCCACGTCGATCCGTTCACCGGCGGGACGGATCGGCAGTCCGGGCATCCGCATGATCTCGCCGGTCAGCGCCACGAGGAAGCCGGCGCCGGCCGCGATCTCGACGTCGCGCACCTGGAGAGTGAAGCCCTGCGGACGGCCGCGCAGCTTGGGATCGTCGGAGAGCGAATCCTGGGTCTTGGCCATGCAGATGGGAAGCTGGCCATAGCCGTGCTGCTCGGCCTTTCGGAACTTCTGCTCGGCCGTTTGCTGGATGTTCACACCCGCCGCGCCGTACATCACTCGAGCGATCTGCTCGATCTTGCGCTCGGGCGACCAGTCCAGGTCGTAGAGCGGCTTGTAGGGAGTCTCTGGCTTCGAGGCCGCGGCGACGACCTTCTCGGCCAGGTCGACAGCGCCCTCACCGCCGGCTCCGAAGACGTTCGCGGCGGAGCAGGGGATCCCGCGCCCCTTGCAGAAGGCCTCGACCACGCCGATCTCCTCGGCTGTGTCGGTCCCGAAGCGATTGATCGCCACGACGATCGGCTTGCCGAAATGCTCGGCCGCGTCGAGGTGCGCCGCGAGATTGCAGAGCCCGCGTTCGACGGCTGCGGCATCGGGCTTCGTGATCTCGGGAAGCGGAACCCCGCCGTGCATCTTGAGAGCGCGGATGGTCGCCACCAGCACGATAACCGCCGGATTCAAACCGGCCGAGCGGCACTTCAGGTCGAGGAACTTCTCGCCCCCGAGGTCGAAGGCGAAACCGGCCTCGGTGACCGCGTAGTCGGCCGTCGCCAGGGCCATGCGAGTGGCGAGGACCGAGTTGCAGCCGTGGGCGATGTTCGCGAACGGGCCGCCGTGGATGAAGGCCGGCGCAGATTCGGTCGTCTGCACCAGGTTCGGCTGGATCGCT
Organism: Paludisphaera rhizosphaerae; assembly: GCF_011065895.1. Lineage (NCBI taxonomy): Bacteria > Pseudomonadati > Planctomycetota > Planctomycetia > Isosphaerales > Isosphaeraceae > Paludisphaera > Paludisphaera rhizosphaerae. The sequence continues at coordinate 164,474 of NZ_JAALCR010000013.1, forward strand.
TCCTTCAGGATCCCCGTCATTGCGCCGGTCACGCCCAGCGACTTGGCCAGCACGGGAGATCCGTCCTTGGCGTAGCCTACGAGGATCCGGTCGATCCGCGAGCGCAGGTCGGCGAGCGAATCCGACAGGCAGAGGATCGCCATGACTTCGCTGGCCGCGGTGATGTCGAAACCGCTCTCGCGCGGGACGCCCTGCGAGCGTCCTCCGAGGCCGATGACGATTTTCCGCAGGGAGCGGTCGTTCATGTCGAGCGCCCGCTTCCAGAGGACGCGGGTGGGGTCGAGGTCGAAATCGCGGAAGTAGAGGCGATTGTCGATGGCCGCGGCCAGCAGGTTGTGCGCGGCGGTGATCGCGTGGAAGTCGCCGGTGAACTGGAGGTTGATCTTGTTCGAAGGCTCGACCTTGCTCAGGCCGCCGCCCGTCGCGCCCCCTTTACGGCCGAACACAGGACCCATCGACGGTTGCCGAAGTGCGATCGCGACGCGTTCGCCGATGCGCCGCATCCCCTGCGCAAGGCCGATGGAGGTGGTCGTCTTCCCCTCGCCGGCGGGCGTCGGCGTGATCGCCGAGACGAGGATCAGCTTGCCCGGCTTGCGGCCCGACTTGAGCACATCGAGATGGACCTTGGCCTTGTCGCGGCCGTAGGGCTCCAGGTGATCGTCGGAGATGTCCAGGTCGCGGGCGACTTCGCTGATCGGGCGCAGGGCGCTCGGAGATGCGGGCATCGGGTCTCGTCCTTCGGGGAGCTGTATCGGGGGAGCCTCAAAAATCTTGACAGAACAGGGCCTCTGCCGGCAAGCCGCGAGGAGGTGGAATCGTCGTCAGTCCTCGACGCCCGGCCTCGGCGGGCCGGGAATCATCCGATGCCGCCCCACGAGCCGCCAGCGTCGCAGCCCGGGAGGAGTCGCCAGGGCGACGAAGAGCATCGAACTCAACGCGACCGGCCCGGCGATCCTCCAGGGCACGCCCTGCCTGACGCAGACCGCGTAAACAACCCCCGGAACGGCCAGGATCAAGAACGGACCGACGAACACGACGTCGTACCCCGGCACGATCCATCGGCCTGTGAAAAGGCGTCCCACAAGGCTGAGCGGAGGAGCATATCCATTCGTGTACAGAGAGAGCCGGATCGCGAGAGCGGGGAGCAGGATGAATCCCATCGCCGAGAGAAGAAAGACCGCGTATCGGTTGTCATTGGTGAGAAGCGGGCCCACGCACGAGATCCACCATCCGACGAGCAGGGACCAGAGCAGATAGTCGAGATTCCCACCGACGAGCTTGTGCCAGGGCATCTGCTCCATGGGCGTGGCGAGCCCGGCGGCGCGCAAGGGCGGCTCCGGTGCAGGTCGCGGCGAGTGCGGCGCCCGGTCGGGCTCGCGGAGCAGCCGGTCATAGGGCCACCCGCAAGAGGCTCGGTCGGGATCGAACGTCCCTCGCTGCGACGCGGCCCCCGGCTCGCCCTCAGCCGTCCACGGAAAGGAACGCAGCGAGATGCGCAGGCCGTCGTAGACGATCAGGTAAACGATTACACCCGTCGCCGCACAGGCCCAGGGATGAGGCCAGAGCCGGACCATCAGGCCCAGCCCGAAGAGCGCCATGAAGGCTGGAACGTGGTCGGCCGCTCGGTAGATCGAGAGGGTCAGAAACAGGCCGTGAAAGAACAGGAACACCGCGAGAAGCCGTACCGACTCATGCTCAGGGAGCAGACCGTCCGAAAGGATCAGCGCGCCGAGCACGACGGCGTCGGGCCAGTCCAGCTCGATCGGTCCCAGGGGGAGAGGTTTGTCGACGGTCCAGGGCGTCGTCGCCAGCCAGGCGCGGTAGCCCGGCCGAAAGTAGGGATGAAAGTTGCACGCCCGGAAGACCCCGAACAAGGCGGCGGCAGAGTACAGGGCCCCAAGGCTTATCCGGTGGACGCGCGGGTCGACGACGGCCAACCCCAGAATGCGGATCAGGGTCTCCGAGATCGCGAAGGCCAGCAGCAGGGTGCCGAAGATCGACCACGGGACGCTCAACCGAAGTCGGCCGATCATCGCGGGAAGTCCTGGAAATACTCCGCGAGCTTCCGCGTCGTCTCCGGGAAGATCAGTCGCTCCAGAACGTCGCCCAGCGAGCCGCGGCACGAGGTCAGCCGCTGCAGGTCGTCGAGCGAGCCCTGCGCCAGGATCCGGCCTTCCTGGATGATGACGATGCGGGTGGCGATCTCCTCGACCAGTTCCGGCACAGGACTGGTCATCACGATCGTCAGGTTCTTCCGCCGAGCGTGGTGCTGAAAGAGCTTCTTGAGAGTCAGCAGACCCGCCGGATCGAGGCCCCCGGAGAAGGGCTCGTCGAGCAGCAGGATGGGGGCCTCGGTGATGAGGGCCGAGCAGAGGCTGACTTTTTTCTTCTGCCCGGTCGAATACCCGGAGATCGGGCTTTCCCCCTTCTCCTTGAGGTCGAACAGGTCAAGGAGCTGGTCTGCGTGCTCCATGACGCGCTCCGGAGCCACGTCGTAAAGTCGGCCGACGGCCAGCAGGTATTCGCGTCCGGTCAGTTGCTCGGGCATCCAAAGGCTGTCGGGGAGATAGACGCATCGGCGTCGGATCGCCATCTCCTCCTCGGGATCTCCTTTCCGGAGCATCCCGTCGATATAGACCTCTCCCCGCTGCGGCGACAGGACTCCGGCCATCACGCCCAGCAGGGTCGACTTTCCCATGCCGTTCGGGCCGAGGATCACCGCCAGCTCCCCACGCTCGATTCGAAGGCTGACCGACCGGATGACGGGTCGAACGCCGTAGTGCTGCGTGACGTCGCGCAGTTCGATCACGCGAGGCTCCGGTCGAGGCGAGGGCGAGAAGAGCAGGGGAGCGGCAGCCTCGCCGCTCCCCACGCAGATCACTTCTTCAGATACTTCGCGAGCCAGTCGTGGACCTCACGCCACCAGACGATCCGGTTCGCGGGCTTGGCGATCCAGTGGCCCTCATCCGGGAACCAGACGTAGCGGCTCGGCACGCCCACGCGCTGGAGGCACGTGAACATGCCCAGTCCCTGGGCGTCCGGGACGCGGAAGTCGAGCGCGCCGTGAATCACGAGCGTCGGCGTTTTGAACTTGTCGGCGAAGAGGCTGGGCGAGCGATCCAGGTAGTGCTGGAGCTTCTGCCAGGGCGGGCCGCCGTACTCCCAGTCGGGGAACCAGAGTTCCTCGGTCGAGCCGTACATGCTGACGAGGTCGAAGACCCCCGCGTGGCTGATGAGGGCCTTGAAGCGGTCGGTGTGGCCGCAGATCCAGTTGACCATGAACCCGCCGTAAGAGCCGCCGGCCGCCGCGACCTTGTCCTTGTCGAGGAACGAGTAAGTCGTCAGCGCGAAGTCGAGGCCCTTCATCAGGTCGTCGTATACCTTGCCCGTCCAGTCGAGGCTGATCTGGTCGGTGAACTTCTGGCCGAAGCCCGTCGAGCCGCGGGGGTTGATCGCCACCAGGGCGTACCCCGGCGCGGCGAACAGCGGGTAGTTCCAGCGGTTGTGCCACTCGTCGTGCCAGGCGCCCTGAGGCCCGCCGTGGATCAGAAAAAGGACCGGGTACTTCTTGTTCGGGTCGAATCCGGGGGGCTTCATCAGCCAGCCCTGGACCTCGTCGCCGTCCGACCCCTTGAAGGTGAACGACTCCATCGGCGAGAGTTCGAGCTGCGAGAGCAGGGGGGCGTTGTGCGAGGTGAGAGCCTTCGCATCCTCGCCGGACTTCTTGAAGTAGACCTCGGCGGGCTTGTCGGCCGAGTGGTGGACGTAGGCGATCGACCCGCCGTTCGGCCCGACGGACGCCCCGGCGTTCACGCCGCCTTGCGCGAGCCTTTCGACCTTGGTTCGGGCGTCTGCGACGGGGAGGACCACGATGGGGACCGTGCCGTGATCGTCGATCGACGCGACGAGATCGTCGTTCGTCCTCCAGGCGAAGCCCTGGACGGGGCGATCGAGAAACGAGCTGACGTCCTTCGTCTCGCCCGTCGCCATGTCCCGCACGCGCAGGACCCAGAGGTCGGACTCGAACCCCGGCCGAGCCTGACTGATGTACGCCAGCCGCTTGCCGTCGGGCGAGAAGAGCGGCGAGGCGTCGGCCGCGGGATTGCCGACGGTCAGGTTTTTGGGCTCGCCGCCGGCGGCCGGGACGAGCCAGATGTCGCTGTTGGTCGACCAGGCTGGGTTCTTGAGCGGTTCGGCGGTGAAGGCCAGCGACTGACCGTCGGCCGACCAGGCGTAGTCGTTGGAGCCGCCGAACGGGGCGGGGGGGACGTTGGCGTCGAAGGCGGGGGTCAGGTCCTTCGCCTCGCCGGTCTTGACGTCGGCGACGAACAGGTGGCTCCGTTTGCCTTCGTCCCAGTCTTTCCAGTGTCGCACCATCAGGCTGTCATAAGTGCGAACCTTGCTCTTGGACTCCTCTTTCTCCTTGTCCTTCGCGGCCGTCTCCTCCGGCGACTTCCCAGGGTAGACGGCGGCCGCGATGGCAATCTTGTCTCCCTTGGGGGACCAGATCGGGCCGTCGACGTCGATGGGGAGCTTGGTGAGCTGGCGAGCCTCGCCGCCATCCATCGGCAGCAGCCAAATTTGCGCAGCTCCGCTACGACTCGACACGAAGGCGATGGACTTCCCGTCCGGGCTCCATCGCGGGTGGTTGTTGGCGCCGGGCGAGGTCGTCAGCTTCTTCGGCTCGCCGCCGGCCGTTGGGACGAGCCAGAGACTGCTGTTCGACTTGCCCGAGTCCTTGTCGATTTCGGAGACGACGTAGACGATCGACGCGCCGTCCGGCGAAACCTGCGGGTCGCCGACCGATTTCACGGCCAGCAGATCGTCGATCGTCATCGGCCGTCCGGCCGCCTCAGCCGTTCCCGCGAGCGTCATGACCGCGACGGCCCCCATGATCCAGCGATTCACGTTGCGATTCCTCCCGTCCACGACTTGTTCAAACCCGCCCGTGCGACATCTTCACCAGCACCGGCGTCAACGCCAGCAGGAGCAGGCCGGGGACCAGAGCCATCACGCCCAGGAACAGCCAGAGGTTGAAGTTGTACGGCTCAACCAACTCCTCCATGATGCCGGCCAGAAAATTGGCCGCCGCCGTGCAGAGGAACCAGAAGGCCATCATCAGGGAGGCGATCCGCGGGTGCGACAGCTTGTTCACCAGCGAGAGCCCGATCGGAGAGATGAACAACTCGGCGACCGTGAAGATCAGGTAGACCCCAACCAGCCAGAACGGTGAGACCGAGCCGGCTTCAGAGTTCTTCTGAGCGAAGTACATCACACAAAAGCCGAGACTCAGCAGCACCAGCCCGAGCCCCTGCTTGGCGACCGAAGGAAGCGGGAATTTTCGCTCAGCCAGCCGGGTCCAGAGGACCGCGAACACCGGCGCGAGCGCGATGATGAACACCGGATTGATCGACTGGAACAACGACGCCGGGATCTCATAGCCGAAAACATGCCGATCCGTCTTCTCATCGGCGAACAGGTTGAGCGTGCCGCCGGACTGTTCGAAGCCCATCCAGAAGAGGATCGAGAACAGGCTGATGACCACGATCACGCCGATCCGCTGCCAGTCGACGGCCGTGAACGGCTCGTGCAGTTGAACCATCTCGGCCTCGGCCTTGGGCTCAGTGGCCCAGATGAAGGCGACGAGGGCGGCGACCAGCAGTCCCCCCTTGTACAGAAAGCTGAGCGCGTGCGAGCCTTCGATAAACCCCGGCGACCAGAGGAAACGAATCGACGGCCAGGCTGTGATCGCTCCGTAAACGAGTGCGGCCACGATGCCGGAGATCACGCCGATCTCCACCCAATCGCGGGATTGGAGCGTCGAGCCGGGGACGGGCTCGCGGCCGGGGGGCAAACCCGCACCCTGGAGCAGCCGCTGCGTGAAAACGAACGTCAAGAGGCCCAGGATCATGCCGATCCCCGCGCTCATGAAGCCGTTCCCCCAGCCTGTTCGCTCGCCGAGCGTGCCGGCTACCAGCGGAGCGAGGAAGGCGCCCAGATTGATGCCCATGTAGAAGAGCGTGTACGCGCCGTCGCGGCGAGCGTCCCCCTGGGGATAGAGCGACCCGACCATGACCGAGATGTTCGGCTTGAAGAAGCCGTTCCCCACGATCATCAGCCCCAATCCCAGATGCAGCAGCGACGGCTGCGAAAGGGCGAACTGGCCCAGGGCCATCAGGATGCCGCCGATGAAGACCGCCTTGCGTTGGCCGAGATAGAGGTCCGCCAATCGGCCGCCGATCAACGGGGTGAGATAGACCAGCCCCGTGTAGACGGCGTAGAGGGCCAGGGCGTCTCCCCGGTTGTAGCCCATGGCCTTGGTCAGATACAGGACCAGCAGCGCCCGCATGCCGTAATAGCTGAACCGTTCCCACATCTCGGTGGTGAACAGGGCGTAAAGGCCCGGGGGGTGAGACTCAGGCGTCGGGGCGGCTGTGAACGCGACGGCTCCCGGCGGGAGCGACTCGCCCTGTGCAGCGGAGGTGGAAGTGGCGACCTCGGGGTCCCCGAATTGAGACATGGGCTGATCCTCGGCGCGGAGGTGATACGGAAGGCCGGGCGCGACGCGGCCGCTTCTCTCCCTGGGCCTGACCAGATTAATCAAAGCCGGGGCGGAACCCAAGACGGTCGCCAGGTTCCGCTTAGTCTCGTGGGGCGGGCCGTTCGGGGTTGGCGGCCGGACGGGCGGCGTGATCCTCTTTCAGCCAGCTAAGGATCCAGGGCATCGTGACGACAGGCCCCGGGTCGGAGAAGAGGATCGGGGCGCGAATCAACTCGGCATGGTTGGCGGCCACCAGGACCGGATCGGGGGCACCTTTGAGCCGGGTCGCTTCCACGGTTACGGCGCCGTCCCCTGTGCCGTCGGTCAATTCGTCCAGAATCGGCAGGACCTCCGTGCTCGCGAGTTGCGTGAGGAAACCGAAGGGCCCAGAGTTTCGACCCATGAGGTCGAGTTGATCCTCGATCTGTTTCCGTCCATCGATCGTCAGCAAGCCGATGTTCCCCGCGATGATGTGGTAGGGGACGGCCTCATTGCGGGGACGACGATTGAGGCGGGTCAGGAACGGACTCCCCGGCAGCATGTCGTCGGCCGCACCTTCGGATCCATCGGCCAACTGAGAAAGCGCGCGAGTGGTCTTCCGGCCGCGGACCGCCGTGAACCGACCGATCATCTGGAGGACCGGCTGGAGCCTGGCGATGTGCGCTCCGCCGTTCACCGGGGCGATCAGGATCAGCGAGTCGACGTCGCCCGCCTCCTTCCCTGGCCCTTCAATATAAGCGCGCGCGACCAGGCACCCCATCGAATGGCCGAGCAACGACCACGACCGTCGCTCGCCGACCCGTTCCCGGAAGGCGACCCAGTCGGACCGGAATTGCTCGCAGGAGTCGTCGAGACGCTGGTTGAACGGATAGTCGAACGTGACGACCCCGTAGCCGGCCTCTTCCAGCAGCGGGATCATGAATGCGAATCCGCCCGACGACGAGTTCAACCCGTGGACCAGGCAGACCGTCGGCCGGGACGGATCATTGGGACGATACGACGGCCGAGCCTGAAGAACGTGTCTCGCCCGACTGGAAGCGGCTTCCTCGGTCTTCGCCGAAAGCTCCTCCAATCGACCGCGCCATGATACGGCGGACGCTCCGCGACCGAGCCCGTCGGGGACCTGGAAAACGACGGTGCCTTCCTCAAACTCGACTTCGACGTCCTTGCCCAGACTGTCCGAGAGCAACGATCGCCCCAGCGAGCCCGACAGCCCGCGCACGGGGAGCGTCAGGTCGGCGTCCGGCGGCTTGATTTGCACGCCCGTCGCATCGGCGAGGGACGCGACGATCCTGGAGACGGCCACTCGTCCCTGAGCGTCGATCGGCACTTCGACGCGGCGGTCGGCTGCGCCCATCATGGCGAGCAGAATCCAGGCCCAGGGAAGGACCCAGACGGCGGCGATTCGTGGTTCACTGCGTTTCATGTTCCAAGGAGTCCTCAGGGAGCGGCCGTCGACGACGACTTCCTCATTCTCCAGCATGACGGTCCGCATCAGCCTGCACAAGTCGACACGTTCGTTGCCCCTCGGGCTACCGCCCCGTATAAGAGTGGGACCTCTCGGCTCGACACACCCTCGTCGGAGCACGCCCTTGCGAATCAGGACACCGCTCGCCGCCCTTATCGGGGTCATGCTGACGACGCCTGTCAGCATCGCGCAGGCTCAAACGTACCCTCAGCTCATCGCGACTCAATACGCGAAGGGGACGCCGCTTCCGGAGGGAGCCGCCCCCCCCGCGCCGACCTTCGGCGAGGTCGATCGGTCCAAGCTTCCCGAGGGAGCGAAGGTTCTCGCCGCGGCCCGGGCGGCCGACGGCGCTCTTTGGGTCGCCACCGACGCCGGCCCGTTCCGGTCGACGCTGACCGGCTTCCAACGGCTGGATATTGGCCCTCGCAATCCCGAACCCGGGCAACCTACCATCAACTGGAACACGAGGGTCCGGACGTTGACGGCGGATCCGCTGGGCCAGATCTGGGTGGGGACGGATCGAGGCGTTCTCATCGCCGACGGTCGGCAGTGGTGGCAAAACCTCGGTCGCCTGGACGGCGTTCCTTACGAAGCGATCAACAGCCTCCATCTCGCCCCCAACGGCGACCTCTGGGCCGGCACGCCCGAAGGCGCCTGGCGGCTCCGCGACGGCCGGTTCCGCTATTTCTGGGGGCGACGCTGGCTCCCCGACAACGACGTCCAGTCCGTCTGGACCGATGCCAAGGGCCGCGCCTGGTTGGAAACGCGGACGGGGATCGCCTGCATCGAGGAGCCGCCGACGACCCTCGCGCGAAAGGCCGCGCACTTTGACCAGATCCGCGAGGGTCGCCACGTCCGCCGGGGCTTCGTTGCGGCGGTCGAGCTGACCGAACCGGGAAAGACGGACGGTCCAACCGTCTTCGACGTGAGCGACAACGACGGCCTCTGGACGGCAATGTACGTCGCGGCCGAGTCGCTGCGGTTCGCCGCGACGAAAGACCCCGTGGCACGGACCCAGGCCAAGCGGTCGCTCGACGCGATCCTCGACCTGGAGCGTCTCTCAGGCATCCCCGGATTTCCAGCGCGAGCGATGGTCACCGACGATGAGATCGCAACGGGCGTCCATGGCTACAGCACGACGTCCCGCGTCAACGCGGTCGGCGAGACGGCGAAGGTCTGGTACCGCTCGACCACGACCCCTGGGCTCTGGTGCAAGGGAGACACCAGCAGCGACGAGCTCGACGGCCATTACTTCGCCTGGTACCTGTACCACGACCTCGTCGCCGACGCCGCCGAGAAGGCGGAGATCGCCGCCGTCGTTCGTCGCGTGACCGACTGGATCCTCAAGAACGACTACACTCTGGTGGACCACACCGGCCGGATGACCCGCTGGGGGATCTGGCGGCCGGAACTCATCAATCAGGATCCGCTCTACCACGACCTCCGCGCGCTGAACTCGATCGAGATCCTGATGTTCCTGAAGGTCGCCGAACATATCACGGGTGACGCGAAGTACGCCGAGGCGGCCGACCGGCTCATCAAGGACCATCATTACCTGCTCAACTCCCTACTGATGCGACGCTACGAGGGAGGGCGCTGGGCGGATATCAACCACTCCGACGACGAGTTGCTGTACCTGTCGTACTACCCGCTCCTGATGCTGGAAAAGGATCCGGCGAAGCGTCGAATCCTGGTTCAGAGCATCGCCCGGACCTGGGAGCCGATCGACGGCGAGCAGTCCATCCGCGCCGAGCGGAGCCCCTTCTACAACTTCGTCTACGGGGCGACCACGGGGAATCGCTGCGACGTCGAGGACGCCCGCGAGACGCTCCGCGACTGGCCCTGGGATCTCGTCTCCTGGACGACGAAGAACAGCCAACGTCAGGACGTCCGCCTGCGTCATGAGCCGGGCGCCCGACGCGTTAACGCTTCCATCGACCGTGTCCTCTCGCCGGCCGAGCGCAGCCAGGCCCGCTGGAACTCCGACCCCTGGAAGCCCGACGGAGGGTCCGACGGCCGCCGAGAAGACGACGGCGTCGCCTGGAGCCTCGCCTACTGGCTGGGAGTCCATCACGGCTTCCTCTCGCCGACCGAGTGAGCCGCTGCCCGTTGGTCAGGGAATCGTCCGACGGGTCGCCATGGTGGCGATCTCGAAGCGGTTGACCCCGGACCAGGTGCGGGAAGGGAAGTAGCATTGCCGGCTCTTCCCTTCCCCGTCGATCTCAATCGCCGGGTCGTCCGCCAGGACGAGGACGGGTTTCCCGTCCTGTTCGGCCACGCCCGTCACCTCGTGCCCTTGGGTGAAGCCCTCAGGATCGGACACGACGAGGGTTCGACCCTTCAGAAAGCCAGCATCCGGTAGCGGACTGTCGACGATCAAACCGTCCAGAACGGCTCCTTGGGCCTTGCGGAGGACGCCCACGACCTGGCCCCGAACGATCCCCTGGCCGTCGAGTTGGCTCCCTCCCGATGAAAGCCGGGTTCCGCCGATCAGCGTCATGCGTTCGATCGCCCCAGCGCGTTCGCGGACGAACCCGACACGCCCCTGAAGGGAACGGTCCCCGTGGCGGATCGTCGAGCCGACGGGGTCGGCGGCGATCAGGAGCGTGTCGACGCCCCCCTCCCAGGCGACTCGAACGACGACGTCCCCAGGACTCCCCTCGTCGGGCGTCAATCGCTCGACCGATCGGAGCAAAGGCTGGCCGACCGTAGGCTCGAACACATGTATGAAAGTGCTTGAGAGGTCCGAGCCTTCGCGGCGTTCGACCAGCATGGGCATGGTGTATCGATCGAGATTGGCGTCGTCGGAGCCCGCGCGACGGATTGAAGGGCCCCGAGCCTTGAGGATCTCCGTCCCAGGTTCGGGCAGGCCGTGGATTCGCAGCTCGCCGGTTGTCGGAGCCTCGCTCGTGAATCGGGCCGTCCAGTTCCCCGACGGACGCATACTGGCGACGTCGCGAACGAACGCGTAAGCGATGTTCCGCCCCTCGGCGTCTCCCGGAACGCTTTCTCCGGTCGGCAGCCGAAATCGGACTCCGGGCGGCAGCAGGGTGTCGCCGAACCGCGTCGACGGCAGGTCCACGTCCACAGCGCCGTCATGGTCGGCGTCGCCGGCGAGGACGTATTCATGGAGCTTGCCGCCGACGACGCGGAAGACGTCGAGCACGTAGCTCCGGTTCGGCTCCGTCTCGACGAGGAGGAGCATCCGTCGATAGTCGCTCGTGATCTCCGGATAGGCTCGCGGGGCGGCCGCCTCGACGATCTGCAGGCCTTCGCCGTTGGGAACGAAGAGCCGAAGAGCGCCGTCGTTAGGCCGGCGGGCCGACCCGGTCGCCTGCTCGCGCCCGTCGACCATGACCGTGTTGTGCGACAGCGTGCTCTCCCCCCAGACTCGGTAACGCGTGTGCGTATAACCGACGTCGGAGAGCCGCTCGGCCCCGCGTGCGAAGAGGGTCAGGCTCAGAAGATCCTGGTGCTGATGACCATAGCCGCCGGAGAAGTGGAGATGCGCCTGGGTCTGGTCTTCGCCCTGGCCCATGCCTAACCGAGCGTGCCCGTAGCCCGAGAGCAGATCCGGCCCCGTGGCCGTCGTCGCAGGCCCCTCGATGCGACCGGCCCAGGTGTCGTGGATCGCCACGACGCGGCCATCAGGGTAGCGCAGCCTGCCCGGCAGAGCGCGAGCCTTCGCCAGGAGGGGAAAACGATTCAGGAGATCGAGGTCGTCGAATCGGCTCCCGTCGCGAGGGTGATGGTAGTTCGGGGGATCGGTGTACCCCTTCAAGGAGTTGGCCAGTTGGAGGAGCCCGCCCACGGACTGGTTGTGATAGCTGACGGTTCCCTCGCGCCACATACCATCGGAGTAGAATTGTCCCTCCGCCAACGCGTCGATTCGAGAGACGGCGTCGTGGATATAGTCGGGTTCGTTGAGAACCTTGCCGGCCGCCACCAGGCCCCCGATGAGCCTGGGATCCATATTGCTTCGAGCGGGCGGGAAGCCGCGGACGAATTCGACGCTGGCGCGGAAGAAGTCGTTCTCAATGCGACGCGCCACCTCGGCGTCGATCTCTCCGCTCGATCGGATCCGCCCGTAGGCCTGGATCAGCGACTCGGGGATGTCCATGTACGCCCACCACGACCATTTCGCGGCCCGGTAATCCGAGACCGGGAAGGGGTGGCGTTGGCTGCCTGGGAAAAGGTGCTTCGGGGTGAACGGAACGTCGTAGTGCACGCAATAGCCGGGATAGACCTGCGCGAAGCGGTCGATGATCAGCGCCGCCCGCCGGGCGTAGGACCGATCGCCCGTCTGAGCGTAGAGGATCGAGAGGTCGGCGGCCGCCCCAGCGAAGTACTCGCGCGCCAGGAACCAGCCTTTCGCTCGGAAGAAATACCGGGCCCCTCGTTTCGGGTCCGGCTCGATGACCTTCCACCCTGATTTCGGAGGAGGATCGGGCGATTCCCAGCAGGGGTATTCCTGGACCTGGCCCCGTGGGTTGACGACCCGAACGACCTGGTTCTCCGGGAACTTCTCGTTGGGAAACTGCATGCGGCAGTATCGGCAATAGACCTCGTCAGGGCGGTCGAGAGTCCAGTCGAGTTGTTCCTCCTGAGTGCCGCCTCGGCAGTTGGGGCACCCGACGAAGTGGAACCCCGCCCGGTCGGGGATCAGCCGCAGCAAGTCGGGCTCGGAAAGTTGAAGGACGGGCGCGAGTCGAGCTTTGAGTCGGTCCGCGTCGGCTGATCGTCGCGAGGAGGGTTGAGCCCACGTCGCGGACCCAGGCGCCCCGATCACGAACAGCATGACCAGGCCGTTGACGACATATCGCTGAAGGATCACGCAAACGCCCTTTCCACTAACGAGAGAAGCTCAAACCCGGATCAGCGGGTGCGGCGCCGACGACGTGGAACGCGAGGTGGCTCGCGTCCGTCCAGTCCACTCGGCCGACGAGCGCAGGCCCAGCGTCCTGGACGAGCGTCAGGAGGCTGTCGCCATAGGTGTAGGTCCCGGCGAACTTGTGGACGTTCGCCCCCTGGGTCGCCGTCCACTCGAACCGGCCTCCGGGCTGGATCGTCAGGGACACGCTAGCGTCGGGTCGGGGTTTCGCCGTCCAGGAGCCGTCGAGCGACGCACCGGCGGGAGGAGGAGAAGCGGCGGGTAGAGTCGTCGGAGCGGTTTCGGCCGTCGCGGGAGGCGACAGCTTGGCCACCAGGCTCGCGGAAAGCGAGTCGTCAGGCCGCAGGGCCACAACCTCCTTGAGCACCTTCACCGCCGTCGGGATGTGGCCCTGGACGAGGTAGTGATACGCCAGGACGAAGCGATCCGACGCCGACCGCGGGTCTTCCTTGTAGGCGGCCTCCAGGGCGCGAAGCTGCGTCGTGTAAACCTCAACGTCGGGGTAGAGCCCGATCAAGGTGGCCCAGTCCCAGCCGGGGCCGACCGAAAGGACGTCGTAGAGCACGGCCGCCGCCTCGTCGTACCGCTTCAGGGCGAAGAGACAGAGAGCGCGGAATTCGTGCAGGGCGGTGTCGTTCGGCGTCAGTTTGAGGGCCGTATCCGACTGCTGCAACGCCTGGTCGTAGGCCCCGTCCAGGAAGGCCGCGCGAGCGGCGTCGAAGGCGGCGAGCCCCTGGTTCGTCGCGTCGTCGGCCGCCGGAGCGGTTCCGGTGTCGATCGGTTGCGAGTAGTCGTAGACGGGAGCCGCGGCCGCGACGTAGTAGGGGTTGGCGTAGCCCATGTATCCCATGTCGTAGAGCGAGGAGCCCATGCCCCAACTGGCCAGGCCCCACCCCAGTCCGAGGCCGGTCATCATCCCCAAACCACCCCAGCCCCATCCGCCTCCCCAACCCCAGGCGGCGTCGTTATGGCCGTTCCAGTAGCCGTGGACCCAGCCCGAGTGATAGGCCCCATAGGCGTTGTAGCCGTAGGGCCGATACCCCGAGGCTCCATAGGCTCGGCCTCCTTCCGCCGCGAATCCGCGAGGCCCGGATGCAACCGCCAGATTCGATCGCCCGGCGACCGCATTGCCTCCCGGCCCAACCGCCGCGCCGGCCCGGCCGACGTCGGTGAACGATCGCCCGCCTGGCGTCGTAACGCGGACTCCGCCGGCCCCACCAGCGGCCTCGCCGCCGCGAGGACCCTCCGCGGCGCGTCCGGCCCCGGCGTAACCGACGGAGCCTCCGCGAGCCCCGGTGTATGAGCCGGCGGCAAAGCCGGAACCAGCGCGTCCGCCTCCGAACCCCTCCCCGAACTCGCCTCCTCGTGCGGACATCCCGCCGGCGTAGGGGTTGTAGCCTCGGAACGCCGAGCCGCCCCGATCGAACGTGCCCACCGAGCTGAACGATGGACTGCGTCCGAAGGATGCTCCCCCGAATCCTCCTCCGTATCCGCCTCGATAACCTCCTCCGAAGCCCCCGCCCCCATAACCGCCCCGGAAACCGCCGCCCCCGAAGCCTCCTCCTCGGAACCCACCGCCGCCGCCTCGAAAACCGCCGCCGCCGCCGAATCCCCGGGCGAAGACGATCCCGCCCGCGGTCGTCGCGATCAACAGCCCGGCCAACCACCGACACAGGTTCGATCGAGTCGTGATCATCGGGGCCTCCGTTCGTCGTTGCCGACAGGAGCGGTCGGGGCGGGGGATGGGGCTGGTCCCACGCCCGAAAGAGGCGTGGGTGGAGTACGGGTCAGGATCGATTCGACCTCACCCGGGATGGTGCGACCGTCGACGACATGATCGACGAGCGACCAGCGGACGCGGTCGGGCCGGAGCCGGACGAGGATTCTCGTCGATGAGGCCGTCGCTCCTTCGGGACGGACGCCCGATTGCTTGATCACCCAGCGGTCGCCGTCGCGGCTCCAGCGTCCTTCGCCGAAACCTCCCTCGGAGTCGAACTCCCAGGATCGGAACTCCTTCGCCACGGGATCCCAGCCCACGCGTTGGGTGACGCTCAGCACGACCTTGCCCGCGTGCTTCTCCGTGAACTCGCGGAGAAGGAAGTTTCCGTCGGGCGACCACCGGCAGGTCACCCGCGTTTCCGACTCCGGACCCGAGTCCAGCCACTCGCCCAGCATCCATTCAAGCTCTTTGAGTCGCTCACGGGGCGAGACGAGCTCGTCGTTTTCCTCCCGAACACTGGCGATGAGCCAGGAGCCTCCCCGTTTGACGTAGAGCACGGTGTAGAACCGCGGAACGGTCTCACCGGAAGCGAGCCGAGTGATCGACCGCCCTTCCTCCTTAACGACCTCCGGGGTCAAAGGGCGGATCGAGGCGATCTCCAGGTTGAGCTTGGCGCCTTTCTGATCGGCGAATGTGTCGGCGAAGCTGCGTTCGATGAGGGGCCGGCCCGAGTACCTGGCACCATCGGCCTCGAAGACCTCGGCGTCCTCGGTGAACCTCGTGGCGAGCGCCTTGGCGTCGCCCGCGTCGTAGTCGCGGACGAACGCCGCGTCGACAGCCCGGATCTCGGCCTCGACGGCGGAAGCCGCCGGCGGCGATTCCGCCCGAGCAGCCATGGCCGAGGTGGCTAGACAAACGAAGGGGACCGCGAGCAAGCGCGCCGAAGGTGACACCATCGTTCCTCCCGAGCCGCGTTGGAGAGCATGAGGCAATCACTGTGACTCTAAGCCGACCGCGGTGCGTTTCCAACAAGCTGGGACGGCGGGCGATGGGTTTGCAGCCCCGAGTTTGGGTCCGATAATGGACCTTATGTTTATTTCCGGAGGCCGGAACCGTTTCCAGCATCCCCCTGGCTGCTCAATCGGACGAGTCGGCCTCGATGACCCCTGGAGTGCGAAGTGATCCACCAGCAGACTCTAACGATCTCCACTCGCGGCCGAGGGACGATCGAGATCACCGGCGAGCTCGAGCGGATCATCGCCGGCTCGGGCGTTCGGACGGGCCTTTGCAACGTCTTCATCCAGCACACGAGCGCCTCGCTGATCGTCTGCGAGAACGCGGACCCGAGCGTCCGCCAGGATCTGGAACGGTTCGCGGCCCGGCTGGCGCCCGACGGCGATCCGATCTTTCGCCATACCCTTGAAGGCCCCGACGACATGCCGGCCCACGTCCGGTCGATCCTCACGCAGACGGCCCTCACGATCCCCGTCGCCGACGGGTCGCCGGCGCTGGGAACCTGGCAAGGGATCTTCGTCTGGGAGCACCGAACTCATCCGCATCGACGATCGGTGGTCGTCACGGTCCTCGGCGACGACTGACCGTGGATGCATGTTCGAAAAATGAACCACCCCCCGACGATCCCCAGATTGTCGGGGGGTGGTTCGCTGCGGCCCACGAGGTGCGGGCCGACGTTCGAGGCCGACGAGCGGCTAATTAGTTCGATCGGGCCTTCCAGGTCGTCCAGGCGGCCATGGCGGAGGCGGCGACGTCCGGCCCCTTCCAGTTGCTCGGCGTGAAGACCGCCATCTTGGAGCTGCT
The DNA here is from genome assembly GCF_011065895.1 of Paludisphaera rhizosphaerae. NCBI lineage: Bacteria > Pseudomonadati > Planctomycetota > Planctomycetia > Isosphaerales > Isosphaeraceae > Paludisphaera > Paludisphaera rhizosphaerae. The sequence continues at coordinate 180,912 of NZ_JAALCR010000013.1, forward strand.
CGCCGTCGAGGAAGAGACCTGCGCGCTCATGACGGTCGGGGCGACGGCGACCGGAGTCGGGGTCGGCGTGACGGCGACGGGAGTCGGGGTGACGGCGACGGTCGAGGCCGAAGCGGACGGAGTCGACGCGGCGGTTCGCATGGTGGCCGCACTCAACGACCGGCCGTCCCAGGAGTTGCTGGTGACGAAGTCCTGCTCGACGTTCTGGTTGGAGATCGTGACGTTCACCTGCTTGATGACGACGTTGTTCTCGCTGGCCGTGACCTGATACTTGCCGGCCGAGAGGGGCATCTGGTATCCGCCGGAATCCCAGGTCTTGGTCGAGCTGGTCGCGCCGGTGGCGAGGTTGGTGGCGTCGATCTCGACGCTCCCCTGCCCTTCGCCGGCGCTGTAGAAGCCGTCGCTGTCGTCATCGCTGTAGACGACTCCCAGCAGTTGCGGGGTCGCGGAGGCGCTGCGGCCGAAGTCCTGCGTGATGAGAACCGGCCCCACCTTGCCGCTGGAGGACTTGGCGACGCCGACGCCGACGTCCGTGAAGGAGTTGTCGGCCGAAACCCCCGGCTGAAGCAGGTTGCGGCGATGGCCCGCGTCCGAGACGCCCCAGTCGTAGAGGAAGGCCTGCATGGCGTTGTCGACGCTGTCGGCGTAGGCGAAAGCGTTCTCGCCGGTCGAGGTGGCGTTATAGCCCGAGTTGGCGATCCGGTCGTCGGCCGAGGAACCGTCGGAGCCGGTGTGCGACTGGTACTGGTTCGCCGCCATGTCGTCGCTGTGGGCCTGGGCCGCATCGGCGAGGTCCGCATTCCAGGCGACCGGCGGCAGCGGGTTGCTCGAGGAGATCGTGTTGAGGACGCTGTTGACGTCGACGTTGAAGTGCTTGAGCGTGTTGGACACGTCCGAGCCGATGTTCTTCGACAGCCACTGGGCCGCCAACTTGGGGGTGGTCCGAGCCATGTTGATCAGCTGGAGGGCGAGCTGCTGGTCGTTGCTGGGGGCGGCCGACGAGAGGAGCTGGCGATCTTCGAGATTCTCGAAACGCAGCGATCGTCGTGACGTCGGTCGAGCCATCCTGACCTCCCTGTCTATCGGCTGTCGGCGAGTCCTCTACGACTCGACCGGTTTCGGCGATCATCCGTATCCGCCCTATAGATCGTGCCGAACGACTGTAACGACTTTAGTGAAAAGAGCTGATTCACTGATCGTCGTCTTGGTCGCGGCGAAGAGTGGATTGAGCAAGGTGCGTGCCACAACCAGGAAAGGAACTGCTCGGGTTTCTGAATATCGCCATAACCAACCAATCGAACTGGATTTCCGTCGTCCGGGTTCGCCGCAAGTCACGCATTCGGGTCACGCGCCTTTTCGGTGGGACTGCGAACAGCCCCCGTTTCCTGTCAAGTGGAACTTACAAAACGGCTGTTCTTACAAGCCTCGGCCGGTGCTGGAAATCACGGAAAGTTTCGCTCAAGAATCGACTTGCGCCGACCGGAGCGACGCCGCGCGACGGCCTTGTCGGGTCGCCGTTTGCTTGTCGATCGGGGCGTTTCCGATTAGCCTTGAAGGCCGTCGAGCCGGGCGCCGGGGGCGTCCGCGAGTCCGCACTTGAGGGAGCCTTCCTGAGATGAGCACCGTGGCCGCCGCGCTGGCGAAGATTGAAGACGCCGAAAAGGGGGGCCAGCTGTCGAAGTCGGCCGCCGCGGGGATCCGTAGGTGGCTCGAAGAGGCCCCGTTCGCTCAGTATCGCGAGAAACTCCTCGGCGAGATCGAGGCCGGCCGCTGGAAGCAGTTGGACGACGCCTTCTACGCCGTGCTGGAGTTCGGCACGGGCGGCCGGCGCGGGATCATGTACCCCGTCGGGACCAACGTCCTGAACGCCCGAACGATCGGCGAGAGCGCCCGCGGCCTGGCCGACTTCGTCCGCAGGAAGAAGGGCGAGGGCGCGGCCTGCTCCTGCGTGATCGCCCGCGACACCCGTCACAACTCCCCCGAATTCGCCGAGATCTGCGCCCGGGTGCTGGCGGCGGCCGGCGTGAAGGTCCACCTGTTCAAGGACGCCCGTTCGACCCCCCTGCTCTCCTTCGCCGTTCGCCACCTGAAGTGCGACGCCGGCATCATGATCACGGCCTCGCACAACCCGCCGTCCGACAACGGCTTCAAGTGCTACAACGCCGAAGGCGGCCAGGTCGTCCCTCCCGACGACGCCGAGATCATCAAGTGCGTTGAGGCCGCTTCCGACCGCGAGATCCCCGAGAAGTCGCTCGACGAAAGCCTGAAGGACGGCTCGATCGTCTACGCCGGCTCCGATGTCGACGACGCCTACATCGCGGCCGTCGTCGGCGAGTCGGTCTCCCACGCCCGGGGGATCTCGATCGTCTACACGCCGTTGCACGGCGTCGGCGAGACCTCGGTGGCCGCGGCACTCAAGGCCGACGGCTTCATGGACGTCAATATCCTGGCCTCCCAGCGCACCCAGGACGGTGATTTCCCCAACGTCCCCGGCCACGTCTCGAATCCCGAAAACCCCTCGGCCCTTCAAGCGGCCATCGACGAGGCCCGAAAGACCAAGGCCGACCTCGTCCTGGCGAGCGATCCCGACGCCGACCGCATCGGCGTGGGCCTTCCCAAGACCAGCGACCTGGCCGGCGAGTGGCTCACTCTCGACGGCAACCAGATCGGCGCGCTGATGGCGGCCTTCGTCATGAAGCAGACCGCCGACCGCGGCCGGCTGCGGCCCGATCACTACATCGTCACCACCCTGGTCTCCACGGGAATGACCAAGGCCCTGGCCCGTCGCGAGGGGATTCGGACCGAGGACGACCTGCTCGTCGGGTTCAAGTGGATCGCCCAGCGCGTCGATCGCGAGGGGCCGGCCGGCTTCCTCTTCGGCTTCGAGGAATCGCACGGCTACCTCAAGGGGGTCTACGCCCGGGACAAGGACGCCTCCGTCGCCGCGATGCTCTTCGCCGAGTTGGCCGCCACCTGCAAGGACCGTCGGCAGTCGGTCGTCGAATACCTGGACGACCTCTACGTCGACGTCGGGCACTACGGCGAGCACCTCATCAACAAGACCTACAAGGGCCGCGAGGGCGTCGACAAGATCAAGTCGATCATGAAGGCCTTCCGCGAGGCACCTCCCAAGACCATCGCCGGTCTTAAGGTCACCGAGGTCTTCGACTACAAGACCCATGAAGTCCGCAGCCTGACCGGCGGCGCGACCTCTCCGCTGCCCGAGCCTTCGGGCGACCTGGTCATCTTCCACACCGAGCGGGAAGGCGTCCGCTTCGCCGCGCGTCCCTCGGGCACGGAACCCAAGATCAAGTTCTACCTCTTCGCCCGGACCCACGTCACGGGCCCCGACGCGCTCCCCTCCGCCAAGGCGGAGACTCGCGCCGTCCTTGACCAGATGGCGGCGGACATCGAAAAATATCTTGAGGAGGTGGCCTGACACGGCGACCCGGCGGAAGGACCGCCCGGACCGCAACGGCCGTCGCGACAGGGAGTCCTCATGTCTGAGCCCAAGAAGGCCGAGGACGCGCTTTCGCCCGCCGAGAAGGTCCGGGGGTTCCCCAACACGCCGGGGGTCTACCTGATGAAGGACTCGCAAGGGCGAGTCATCTACATCGGCAAGGCCAAGAACCTTCGCGCCCGCGCCGGATCGTACTTCCACAAGGCGGCCGAGCAGGACAAGCGGATCGTCAACTGGATCGGCGAGGTCGCCGACATCGATCACCTCCCCGCCGACAGCGAGGTGGACGCCCTCCTGATGGAGGCCCGCCTCATCAAGGACATCCAGCCCCGGCACAACAGGGACCTCAAGGACGACAAGTCCTTCCCCTATCTCCAGATCACGACCGGCGAGGATTTTCCCAGGGTCAACTTCACCCGCGAGCCCCTGGACTCGGGCGTGAAGCTCTACGGGCCCTTCCCGCGAGCCAAGAGCCTGCGGGGGGCCATCCAGGTGCTCCAGCGGATCTTCAAGTTCCGCACCTGCTCGCTCGACATCGACGAGGACGACCCCCGTTGGCGCTGGTTCCGCCCCTGCCTGCTGGCCTCGATCGACCAGTGCACCGCCCCGTGCAACATGCGGATCGACCGCGAGACCTACCGCCGCGACATCCACCGGCTTCGCCTCTTCCTCGACGGCAAGAAGGACGTCCTTCTCAAGGAGATGAACGAGGAGATGCGCGAGGCGGGCAAGGCTCTCCAGTTTGAGAAGGCCGCCCGGATCCGCGACGAGATCAAGGCCCTGGAGAACTTGAACCTCCGCGGCGACCTTGCCAAGCACGCTCAGCCTGAGGTCTTCTACATCGACCCGCGCAAGGGTCTGAAGGGTCTGAAGCAGGTTCTGCACCTGGATTCCATGCCCCGAACGATCGACGGCGTCGACATCGCCCACCTCGGCGGTACGGAGACGGTCGGCTCGCTGGTGACGTTCGTGGACGGGCTCCCCTTCAAACCGGGCTATCGACGCTATCGCATCAAGAGCGTCAGCGGCATCGACGACTTCGCCTCGATCCGCGAGGTCGTCTCGCGCCGGATCGACGGCCTCCGCGAGCGCGACGAGCCGTTCCCGGACATCTTCCTGATCGACGGTGGCAAGGGGCAGTTGAACGCGGCGCTCGACGCCTTTGAGGCCAAAGGGGTGACTCCTCCCACCCTCATCTCGCTGGCCAAACGCGAAGAGGAAATCTACGTTCCGGGCCGATCCGACCCAATCGTCCTCCGTCGCCGGTCTTTCGCACTTCGCCTTCTCCAGTACGTCCGCGACGAGGCCCACCGTTTCGCCCAGCATTACCACCACATGCTCCGCAAGAAACGCGTCCTCGGCGACGACGAGTGAGCCCGTGCGGGTTCGTTTGCGGCAGCCTGAAACCGAAGCCATCAGACGCAACCTCTTGACGCTCAGGAGGTTGATGCGAGAATCCCGCCCCTCGCTTTGGGTTTGATTGGCGGCTTTCGTCGTGGTGGTCATGGCCTGCCTCGGCCCCAAATCCAACTTATGCCGACAATCCAAGCACCTCGCTCCACCTAGAAGTTACGACCCATTTGTCAATTCTGGCGGGGAGAATCGGCATGGCCCGGATTGGAGGGTTCGACTAGACTCCCCGCGCCCGGCTCCAACCCGGGCGGCGTCGAAGAAGATGGAGTCGTCGGCCGACTGGGATGGATCCCGATCAGGCCTAAGACCCCGCCGCCCTCCTCCGGAGAGACCCCATGAGCAGGGATGCGCTCGGGAGATTACTGCTGGTCGAGGACGAACACGTCCTGCGCGGGCTCGTCTTCCAGTTCCTCAAGATGGAGGGCTATGAGGTCGAGGCCGTCGCCGATGGACAGGCCGCCGTCGACATCTACGCCGCCCAGGGCCCGTTCGACGTGGTTCTGATGGATCTGAACCTCCCCGTCGTTCCCGGCGTCGAGGCTTGCCGTCAGATCAAGTTGATGGACCCGAGGCAGCCGATCCTGGTCTGCAGCGCGGCGATCCTGGAATCGCACACCGAGGCTCTCCACACGCTCGACGTCCATGACACGCTCGGCAAGCCCTACCATCCCGCCGAGTTGACGACCCGGATCCGCATGATCATGGCTCGCCCCCGACGACAACCGGTGGTCGACGACGCCCTTCGCCTCTCGTGGCGCTCCCACGTCCATGCGCACGCCCATTCTCCGTCGGCAGCACGGTCAGACGTCTCCGCGTTCTTACCCGAAGGACCGGTCGAATAGGACGACGAGGATTCGGTCGTAGCCGACAGGTGCTCTGGCGCGGCTCGCCCGGACTACTCGTCCTCCTTGTCGACAAGCTCCGATGAAAACCACCGTGGTGCCGAGGACGTACTGGCGAGCGGGCCATCGCCCGCCGACTGCGCGACCAGCGGACTGACGTCTCCTTGGCCTCCCCTTCCAGGCTCCTCCAATTGCCCCCCGGAGCCGGTCCTGGGAGAATGGCGAGGTTGACGTCTGTCGCTACGGAGTCGCTGCATGTCTGCCTCGTCCGGTTCCACCACCGCTCTGCTGGAAAAAGCCCTTCGCGCAGCCCGCGACACCCGTCGCGCGATCGTCGGCCGAGCCGTCGTCTCGCAGGCGCCCGGTCCTTTCGCCGCCGAGTTCGGCGATGCGTCCGCCGTGCTCGTGTCGGATCTCAACACGTTCAATGCCGCCGGCCGAACGGTGCTCGACGCTTTCCGCCGAGAGGGGCTCGCTCTGGCCGAGCCGTTTCAGTTCGGAATAGACGTCTACGCCGGGTATGACGACGTCGAGAAGTTGGAAGCCGCTCTGGCGGACGTCGACGCCATTCCCGTCGCGGTCGGTTCAGGGACGATTAACGACCTGACGAAGCTCGTCGCCCATCGTTTGCGACGTCCCTACATGTCCGTGGCGACCGCCGCCTCGATGGACGGCTATACGGCCTTCGGGGCCTCGATCACCCATAACGGCTCGAAGCAGACGTTCGACTGCCCTGCCCCGCGCGTCGTCGTCGCCGACCTCGACGTGATCGCCCACGCTCCGGCTCCGATGAACTCATGGGGATACGCCGACCTGTTGGCGAAGAACGTCGCCGGCGCGGATTGGATCCTGGCTGACGCCGCGGGAGTCGAACCCATCGACGCCGACGTCTGGGAGACGGTCCAGGGCAGGCTCCGCGAGTGGGTGGGAGATCCGTCCGGGATCGCCCGCAACGATCCCGAGAGTGTGCAGGGGCTCGTCGACGGTCTCCTCATGAGCGGCTTCGCGATGCAGGCCCACCAGACCAGCCGGCCGGCGTCGGGCGCCGATCACCAGTTCAGCCACCTCTGGGACATGCAGCACCACACGTTCGAGGGCGTCGCTCCCTCGCACGGCTTCAAGGTCGGCATCGGGACACTCGCCTCCCTGGCCCTGCATGAAGACCTGCTCGCGCGCGACCTGCGAGACGTCGACGTCGACCGGGCCGTCGCTGCCTGGCCAGTGTTCGAGCAGGTCGAGCGCCGCATCCACGACCTGTTCGGCGACGAGTCTCTGGCCGCGAAGGCCGTGAAGGAGACGCGAGTCAAACACGTCCCCCCCGACGAGCTGCGCGAGCAGTTGCTCCAGCTCAAGGCGGTCTGGCCCGAGCTTCGCAACCGGCTGAAGAACCACCTGATCCCCTCGGCCGAGGTCCGATCGATGCTCCGGGCCGCGGGCTGTCCCACGCGACCAGAGGAGATCGGGATCTCCCGGGAGCGTCTGCGCGTCTCGTACGACCAGGCGTACTACATCCGGAGGCGATTCACCGTTCTGGACGTCGCCCGGCGATTCGGGATCTTCGACGACGCCCTCGATCGGATCTTCGCCCCCGGCGGAGCCTTCGCCCCCTGAGGTCGCTCAAGCGGCCTCGTGGTGGATCTCCCGAGGAGCAAACCACGGGTAGATCGCCGGCAGGACCAGCGAGGTCAGGAGCGTCGAGGTGAACAGGCCGCCGATGACGACGGTCGCCAGCGGACGCTGAATCTCGGCGCCCGGAGTCGTCGCCAGGGCCATCGGGATGAACCCCAGGCCGGCGACCAGCGCCGTCATGAGGATCGGCCGTAGGCGAACGATCGAAGCCTCGCGGGCGGCTTCGTGCGTTTCCATCCCTTCGGCCCTGAGATGTCCCACAGCACTGACCCAGACCAGGCCGTTGAGCACGGCGACGCCGAAGAGAGCGATGAACCCGACGGCCGCCGAGATCGAGAACGGCAGGTCTCGCAGGGCCAGCGCGAACACGCCGCCAGTCGCCGCGGTGGGGACGGCCGTGAAAATCAACATCGACAGACTGATCGATTTGAACGAGCTGTAGAGCAGCAGGAACAGCAGGACGAGCGCCACCGACGCGACGATCAGCAGGCGTTTCTCCGCCGACTCCAGATGCTCGAACTGGCCTCCCCAACGGACCATGTAGCCGGGAGGCATTTCCACCTGCTCGGCGACGGCTTTCTGCGCCTCGTGAACGAACCCGGCGAGGTCGCGGCCTCGGACGTTCACGCCGACGTAGACGCGCCGGGAGATATTCTCGCGTTCGACCTCGCTCGGCCCCTCCTCCAGGGAGATGTCGGCCAGGTCCTTGAGTGGGATGGGCCGACCCATGGCGTCGATGATCCGGATCGAGCCGATGCGGTCGGCGTCGTTCCGCCACGAGACGGGCAAGCGGATCTGCAACGGGCGGCGGATCTGCCCTTCGAACACAGTCCCGACCGTCGTCCCGCCAAGAGCCGAGACCACGTCCAGCACGTCCGATCCCTTGATCCCATACCGCGCGAGTTGATCACGACGGACGGCGATCTTGAGGATCGGCAACCGGCCGGCGGAGGGCACCTTCACGTCGTGCGCGCCCGGGACGCGGGAGAGGACCCGTTCGACCTCCGCCGCCTTGTGCCGCAGCACGTCCAGGTCGGGCCCGTAGATGAGGGCGGCGACGTCGCTCTTGACGCCCGCCACCAGTTCGTTGACTCGCATCTCGATCGGTTGGCTGAAGCCGAATTTCACGCCGGGGACGTTCTCGGCGAGGACCTTGTCCATCTCCTCGATCAGCGAGTCGCGGGTCACGCCAGGCCGCCATTCCTCGCGGGGCTTGAGCATCGTCCAGACGTCGGTCTGATGGACGCCCATCACGTCGTTGGCGATCTCGGGGCGGCCCGTCTTGCAGTAGACGGTCCTCACCTCCGGGAACTGCTCCAGGAGCTTCTCGATCTGCGTCGAGACCACGACGGCTCGCTCCAGGGGCGCCGACGGGATCTGGACGGCCTCGATCAGCAGATCTCCCTCGTTGAGCTTGGGCATGAATTCGGCCCCGAGGTTCCAGGCGACGGGGACGCTCGCGGCGACGAGTACCAGCGCGGTGCCCATGGCGACGACCGGGCGTTTCAGGAAGAAGTCAAGGATCGGCGTGTAGACCCGCTTGAGCTGATGGATCAGCCAGAGTTCCTTCTCGACGGGCTTGGCGCTCAGCCCCAGAGCGGCCATCACGGGCATGAACGTCAGCGAGAGGATCAGTGACCCGGCCAGCGCGAACACGACCGTGAGCGCCATCGGCCGGAAGAGCTTCCCTTCCTGACCCTGGAGCGCCAGGATCGGCAGATAGACGGTGGCGATGATGAGTTCGCCGTACATGGTCGGCTTGCGGACCTCGACGGCGGCGTCGCGGACGATGTCTTCCTTGGGCCGCGTCCCACCTTCGTGGGCGAGGCGTCGGACGCAGTTCTCGATCATGATGACGCTGGAGTCGACGATCAGACCGAAGTCGATCGCCCCCAGGCTCATCAAACTGGCCGAGATCCCCGTCAGATACATCACCTCGGCCGCGAAGAGCATGGAGAGCGGAATCGCCAGCGCGACGATCAGGCCGCCGCGGAGGTTCCCCAGCATGGCCAGCAGCACGATGATGACCAGCACGCCGCCTTCGGTCAGGTTGTGAAGGACGGTGTCCAGCGTCTCGTGGATGAGGTGCGTGCGGTCGTAGAGGGGTTCGATCGTCACCCCCTTGGGGAGCGACTTCTGGATCTCAGCGATCTCAGCCTTGACGTCCTCAACGACTCGACGACCGTTCTGACCGATCAGCATCATGACCAGGCCGACGACGATCTCCCCCTGTCCGTCGCGCGTGGCCAGACCCGACCGGATCATGGCCGCCGGATGGACCGAGGCGATGCTGCCGATGGTCACCGGCACCCCTTCGCGCTCGTCGATGACGATCGACGCAATGTCCTCGATCGACCGAGCCTGACTGACGCCTCGGATGTAGCGAGCCTCCCCCTCGTGGACGAGATAGCCGCCGCCGACGTTGGCGTTGTTCATCTGGAGCGCCTGGAAGACGTCCGTCATCGACAGGCGGTATTCGCCCAGTTTGTCGGGGTCGACCTCCACCTGATACGTCTTCAGTTCGCCGCCGTGGGCGTTGATCTCGGTGACGCCGGGGACCTTCCTGAGTTGATACGAGACGAACCAGTCGAGGATGGACCGCAGCTCCATTGCCGAGACTGACGACCCCGCCTCCGCCTTCACCTGGAACTGGAAGACCTCGCCGAGCGCTGTGGCGATCGGCCCGAGCGTGGGAGAGCCGTAATTCGCCGGGATCGATTGTGCGGCGCGCGGGATTCGCTCGCTGACGAGCTGACGGGCCCGCAGGATGTCGGTCCCTTCGTGGAAGACGATCGTGACGACCGAGATTCCGAACTTGGAGACCGAACGAATCTGCTCCACGTCCGGCAGACCGCTCATGGCCGACTCGACGGGGAACGACAGAAGCGACTCGACCTCCATCGGCGAGAGCGCCGGCGCCTCGGTGATAACCTGCACCTGGACGTTGGTCAAATCGGGGATGGCGTCGATCGGCAGGCTGAGCGCGGCGTGGCAACCCATCGCGGCGACCAGCACCGTCCCCACCAATACGAAAAACTTGTTCTTGAGTGAGAAATCAATGATGGCGTTGAGCATGAAAGTCCGAGCGACCTCCGAAAGGCGGGGTTGAGAAGGAACGATCGACGACGGCCGCGAACGGCCGGGCCGGTCAGTCCTCGTCCCCCTGAGACTGGAGGATCAACTCGCTCTTGAGGTCGAACGCCCCTCGGGCGACGACGACGTCCCCTTCCTTGAGCCCGGACTTGATCACGACGCGATCGCCCAACTCGCGGCCGGCTTCGATTGGGTGCAGAACGAAGGAACTCCCCTCCTCGCCCGGCGAGGCCGCGGCGACGGGTTGGAAAACGGCCTGACGCCCCTCGACCTCGACGACCGAGGCGTGCGGAACCGTCAGAACAGGCTCGCTGGCCGGTCCGTCGAAGAGGATGCGTGCGAACATCCCGGGCCGAAGCTGGCCGTCGGCGTTTCCGGTCCTCGCCAACAGCGGCACGGTCCGCGTCATCGGGTCCAGGATCGCCCCGACGGAAAGGACCTTGGCTTCGAAGATCCGGTCGGGATAGGCCGCGGCCGTCAGTCGGACCACTCCCCCCTCGATCGTGGGGATCTTGGCCAGATCCGATTCGGGGATGCTGGCCGTGACCCAGACGTCCGTCATGTCCGCCACGACGAAGAGGATGTCGATCGGGTTGGCGCTCTGGCTGGGGACGGCCGACTTGATGATGATCGTGCCGTCGAACGGTGCGACGATCGGGTAGGCCGTGACGTCCTCGTCCTTGGCCGCCTTCTGCGCCTCCTCGGCGTGATCCAGCAGGCTCTGGATGTTCTCGTCGACCCCCAGAATCCGAAGCCGGTGGCCGGCGTCGACGACGGCGGACTCCGCGAGCTTCAGCGCCTGATCGGCCAGACGCCGCTGCTGCTCCGCGTCGAACTTAACCTGTTCGATGGTCGCGAAAAGCTTGGCCTGCAGACCCTGCCTCGTGTGCTTGGCGAGGATCGCGGGGTGTTCGCCGATGACTTCCTTGCCTCGGAGGGCAAGCGTCTTCTCTTCCTCATGAATGGCGATGTCGAACTCGGAATAGGTCTGCAGCAGGAGGGCGCGGAATGAGCCCAGGGGCTTATTCGCGTATTCCTTTTCCAGAACTTCCGGGTCTACCCCCTTGGCGATCTCGGGGACGAGCTTGGCGACGGTGTCGGCGACCTGGTTCTTCCACTCGGCTTCGATCCGCGCGGTGAGCAACTCGCGCTGGCGGGCGCGGAGGTTGAGACGGGCGGTGCCGACGTCTGGGCTGTCCAGAATCGCCAGCATGTCCCCCTTCCGGACCTTTCGGCCAAGCGTCACGCCGACCTCGCGGACGATCCCCGGCGCTCGCGAGCGGACCTCCACGCGGCGGTCGGCGTCAACCTCGATCCGTCCGGGTACACCAAGTTCCGTTGGCAGCCGTTCGGTCCGAACGGCTGCGGTGGCGAGATTGACCGCCTTGAGCTTCGCAGCCGAGAGCGCGACCGTGCCGGGGGCGGGACCGCTCGGCGAGGGCTCGGCGGCCGCCGTTGCGGCGGAGTCGTCCGGGGCGCCGCCCAGGCGACTGACATGCGCGGGAATGTCAATGGCGAGATAGGCGATCAGGGCGGCCAGCAGGCCACCGGCCGCCATCCAGGGGATCCGCGACCAGACGCGACCCCCGGTCAAGGAACGAGCAAGCGCAAACGACATGGACGTAAACTCCGCTGGAGCGATCCGTGAAACCGTAAATACCGGAACCGGACAGGCGTGAATCCTCGTCCCTCGCAACGGCGAGGAGACGTGAATCGGCCCGACGAGCCGGGGGTTTCAGCAGTTCCAGCGGGCGAGGCGCGCGAGCGTTCCGACGGACGAAAGCCCGTCGTTCGGCGCGCAGAGCGACCAACGCAACGGGGGATCTGATCTGGCGTCGAGGTCAACCCAAACCGCCATGTACGGCGTGGCGACGATCTCATCGTTCAGATCGAGGCGCAGGTCGCGCACGCGATATTCGGCGACGATCAGGGGGGTGGGGGCCTGGCCCGCCCGGTTCAGATCGCCGTCGTCGGCGTGGAAGGCCGGCAGCGTGCGGCCGGCCTGATCGGCGGCGGACGTGTCGAGCGACCTGGGGGGCAGCCAGTGCCAGTGCAGCACGGCCACCGCATCGCCTTCGCCGGCCTGAGGATGCCACCTCAGAAGATGGTCGTGCTGAGGGCAGACCTGCCCGACAGCGTGGCGGTGACGGACGACGTGAAAATCGGCCTGCGGCAGCGGGACCTGGAGCAGACTGGGAGCGAGCAAGGCAATCGCCAGGATGCGAGCGATCAGGCTTGTCGGCCGATTCCGCCGCATAAAAGCCCGCCCTCTCCTCGCCAAAGGAACTCTCCCACGCTGATCGCCCTTGGAGGTATTATGAAAGCCTGAACGAACACGGTCAAGTCGACGAGCCCAACGCTCGGCGGCGCGTCGTCAACCACGCCGAGCCCGGAAGATCATGCCTCACGAATCGCTCCGCCACGCCTCCCTCCTCGTCACCGATTTCGACGGCACTCTGACGAAGGACGATTTCTACCAGCTCGCCATCAAGGAGTTGCTCCCAGACGACGTCCCCGACTACTGGGGAGACTACCGCGCCGGGAGGCTGACGCACTTCGAGGCGCTTCGGGACTACTTCACCCACATCCGGAAGGATGAGAAGACGGTCCTCGACGTCGTCCACCGGATGGGGCTGGAACCCCAACTGGCCGATTGCCTTCGCGAAATGGACTCCGCCGGCTGGGACGTCGTCGTCACCTCCGCCGGCTGCGCCTGGTACATCCAGATCCTGCTGAACGAGGCGGGCGTCGACATCCCCGTCTATTCCAACCCGGGCCGGTTTGTGGAAGGCAAAGGCCTGCTGATGGAGCCTCCGCCGCCAGGGCCGTATTTCTCCCGCGAGTTGGGCGTGGACAAGGCGGGCGTTGTGCGCGAGGGACTGCGCCAGGGCAAACGCGTCGCCTTCGCCGGCGATGGCTTCCCGGACCAGGAAGCCGCCGAACTCGTCCCGGCCGACCTCCGCTTCGCTCGCGGCGACCTGGCCAAGGTGCTCACCGAGAACCGTAAGGGCTTCATCCCCTACAAAACCTGGGCGGACGTGGCCCGGCATCTCTGCGGCCTTCCGGGGAAGCCCTGATGATCAAGACGCAGATCGCCATCCCATCGCTCGTCCGCGTCAAAGCCGGCGCACTCGACCGCCTGGGAATCTATCTCAGGCGCAACGAACACCGGCGGGCGATGGTCCTGGTCAGCCAGGGGATGGTCCCGGTCTACGTCGACCGCGTCCGAAAGGCGCTTGAGTCCGAGGGAATCGCCTGCGACGACTGGGTGGAGGTCGCCGACAACTCGTTCGAGAAAGCGGCCGAGCTGTTCCAGGGGGTGAAGAAGGAAACGAAAGCCGTGATCGGACTGGGGGGAGGCAAGGCGCTGGACGTCGCCAAGTACGTCGCCTTCCTGGCCCGGGTCCCCTACTATGCGACCCCCACGTCGCTCTCCAACGACGGCTTTTGCAGTCCGCAGTCGAGCCTGACCATCCAGGGCCGCCGCCGTTCGCTGGCCGCCGCGCTCCCCTTCGCGGTGGTCGTCGACCTGGAGGTCTGCAAGGACGCCCCCAAGGCACTCTGGCTTTCCGGCGTCGGCGATCTGGCCTCCAAGATTACGGCCATTTTCGACTGGAAGCTGGCCTTCCACGCCGTCGGCGAGCCGGTCGACGATTTCGCCGCCCTCCTGTCGGACGCGACCGTCTACCAGTTCATGGGCCAGCCCACGTTCGACATCGCCGGCGCACGCTTGTTGAGCACCTCGCTCATGTTCAACGGAATCGCCATGGAGATCTGCGGCTCCTCGCGACCCGCCAGCGGCAGCGAGCATCTGATCTCGCACGCTCTCGACTCGATCTCGAAACGGCCCCGATTGCACGGGCTCCAGGTCGGTGTGGCGACCTACCTCATGAGTCTTCTCCAGAACAACGAAACGGCGCGACTGGATCGCCTGTTCGACGAGACCGGTTTCTGGGACGCGATCCGGGCCGACCGCTTCTGTCGCGACGAATGGGCCCAGGCGATCCGCCTCGCCCCGTCGATCAAGGACGACTTTTACACGGTTCTGTCTCAAGACGGAGCCGTTGAACGGGCGATTTCCCTCCTGAACGACGACGGCCGACTCCGCGAGTGCTTTGCAAGCTGATCGCGGAAGTGCGAATGAACCGCCCACTGAGATTGACACATCGCGCAAGATAGGCAAACTATCCCGCAGCCAGACCGACGTCGGATCGGATCGGTTAGCCGAACAGGACGTTCGACCACATATTAGGAAGCCAGGGACGGCCATGAGCTCCAAGCCGCGGTTCGCGATCGCGAGCGCGCTCGCGATCGCTTTGCTCTCCTTCGGTGCCGCGAAAGCCCAGGAACCCGCGCCGACGCATCGCCGCGTCGAGCGGTTCGAGATCGGCACCGGCCCGCGCTCGTATTTGCTCTTCGAGCCGGCCGATCCGAAACCGGCGTCAGCTCCGGTGGTCGTGTTCCTGCACGGCTGGTTCTCGGTAAACCCGGCGATCTACGGAGCTTGGATCGATCACCTTGTCCGCAACGGAAAGATCGTCGTCTTCCCGCGCTATCAAAACGACGTCGGGACCTTGCCTCGCGATTTCCTCCCCAACGCGCTGGAGGCGATCCAGGACTCACTCGTCGTGCTGGAGTCTGGGGCGGCTCACGTACGTCCCCAGCGCGATCGGTTCGCACTGATCGGGCATTCGGCGGGTGGAAACCTCACGGCGCAGATCGCCGCGCTCTCTGCTGACCCAGGTTACGGTCTGCCGAAGGTCAGGGCGGCGATGGCCTTCTTCCCCGGCGAGGTCTTCCCGACTCGGGAGCCCTCATTCGACAGGATCCCGGAGAAGACTCTCCTGGTGGTGGCCGTGGGCGAAGAGGACATGCTCGTCGGCGACCTTCGCGGACGGCAGATCTTCTCCCAGGCGACCTCTGTTCCCCGGTCGAGGAAGCGGTTTCTCCTTTATCGCTCGGACAGGCATGGCTATCCCCCGCTCGTCGCGGAGCATACAGCGCCTTCCGGGGCGAATACCCTCCTCGACAACGGCGAGGGGATCCTCAAGAACTTCCAGTTGAGCAAGGGGGACGTGAACGCCCTGGACCGCGCCGGGTTCTGGCGGATCGCCGATGCGACCCTGGAAGCCGCCTTCACGGGTCGAACGCTCGACGAGGCCGCGGCCAATCCCGAGGCGTTCACGCACCTGGGATACTGGAGCGACGGCCGCAAGGTCACCCCACCCCTCATGGCCGACGACCTTGACGGCGTCCCCCGAGTCATCCTTTCCAACGGCATCCGACTCATTCCCTGGGACTGGAACGTCAAGACCGCCGCGGCGACCCGGGAAGATGCGGAAGCTTCGCGGGTGAAGTGACGGCCCCTCCGTTTTCCCGTTCCCCTCGGATCCTCCTCAACGCCGAAAGCCGTCGCGACGCCCCCAGTCCCCCCTGCCCTTCCCTGCTTCCCGACGATCGAATCAGGCTGGCCGTCGGAGTGATCCCGACGCCGCAACCAGCCGATACGAAAGGAGGTCGCCAACCAAGGGACAGGAGGTCGCCCGGGCCATGTCGCGCATGACCAGAAGCAAGCCGCAAGTCGAGCCCGAAGCGATCGACGCCGAGACCGCGATCCAGCAGATCGAGGCCCTCCGACGCCAGGTCACGGCCCTCCAGCGGATCAGCAGCCTGGGCCTTCTGGCCGGCGGCGTGTTCCACGAGCTGAACAACGCCCTGACGCCGATCGTCAGCTACGCCAAGCTCGGCCTTCGCAACCCCGATTCCGCGTATCGCGAACGGGCGCTGAAGAAGATTCAGGAAGCCGCCGACCGGGCCACCACCATCACCGGCTCGATGCTCGGCCTCTCCCGCCCCGGCCGCGACCCGAACCACCGCGAGCCCGTCGACCTGGGCCGGCTGGTTGACGACGTCGTCATGCTGACCTGCAAGGACCTGAATAAACACAACGTGCGGCTCGACGTCCTGACCCCGAGTCGCCCCTTCGCGCGGGTCAACGCGATCCAGATCCAGCAGGTGCTCATCAACCTGCTCATCAACGCACGTCAGTCGATGCCCGAAGGCGGCCTGGTGACGCTCCGACTGGCGACCGATACCACCGGACGGATGGCCGAGGTGAGCGTCGTCGACCAGGGCGTGGGCATCGCGCCCGAAAACCTCCGACGCATCTTCGAGCCCTTCTTCTCGACCAAGAACGGCCCCGACGACGTCGGCCAGGGGGGGACCGGCCTGGGCCTCGCCGTCTGCCGCGATATCATCGAGGCTCACCACGGCCGCATCCGCGCCGAGAGCCGCCGAGGCAAGGGCTCCACGTTCACCCTTCTCCTCCCCTCCTGCCCTCCTCCCGCCGCCGCCGAGCCCCGCGTCGGCGCGGCGTGATCAGCGTCGTTTCGCGGCCGTGGATGGGTTCGCGAAATTGTCGGGGTCCACGATCCTCGGACACTCCGGCAGCGAGTTCAGGAACGTCTTGCCGTAGGGTTTGGTAAGGACCCGGGGGTCGAGGATCGCGACGATCCCGCGATCGGTTCGAGTGCGGATCAGGCGGCCGAAGCCCTGCTTGAGCTTGATGACGGCCTCGGGGATCTGGTACTCGACGAACGGGTTGCCGCCTCGGCGGCGGATGTCCTCCAGGCGGGCCTCCAACAGGGGATGCGTTGGGACCGAGAACGGCAGCCGGACGATGATGACGTTCGAGAGGGCCTCGCCGGGGACGTCCACCCCCTGCCAGAAGCTGTCGGCCCCGAAAATGACGCTGTTGAGGTCGCTCTTGAACGCCTCCACCATCTTCGACCGCGGCATGCCGTCGCTCTGCGCGAAGAGGGCGATGTTCCGCTCGGCCAGCCAGGGCGTGAGCGCCCGCGCGGCGGCCTCCAGCATCTTGTAAGACGTAAACAGAACGAACGCCTTCCCCTGGGTCCGCTCCAGATAGTGGGCGATCGCCCCGATCACCTCCCGCTCGAAGTTCTGCGGGTCCGTCGAGGGATCGGGCAGGTTCCTGGCCAGGTGGATCTTCACCTGGTTCGGGTAATCGAACGGGCTCCCCAGCGCGAGCGTTTCGGCCCGTGTCAGGCCGACTCGCGACTTGAAGAAATCAAACTTGGGAGGCGAGCCGACGCAGAGGGTCGCCGAGGTCAGCACGCACGTCGGGACCTTCTCGAAGAGCGTTCGCCGCAACGTCGGGCCCACGTCCAACGGCGCGGAGGCCAACTTCACCCGCCGGCGAGCCCCCGCCTCGGCCTCGACCCAGTAGACCTGTCCTTCGACGGCCTGCCGGACCCACGTCCGGACCTCCTCCGAGAGCATCTCGCAACGGTCGCTGGCGGCGGACAACTCCACAAGTTGGTCGGCCGACTCGATCGTTTCGGCCCCGTAGTCGATGGCGGTGGAGAGCTTCTTGAGCTCCTCGGCGAGAGCGTCGGTCACTTCGATCGGTCGTCGCACACGGGCCGTCGGGCTGGACTGCCGTGTGTGCCATTGAGAAACCTGGTCGAAAAAATCCTCGGCGGCCGTCCGCACCCGCCGCACCTGAGCCATCGCGTCGCCGAGCTTCAAGCCCGCCAGGATCCCCTTGCCGGTGCGTTCGTTGTAGAGGCGGGCGAGCGAGTAATCGAGCCCGATGTTTGAGAACTGAATCCCGAGGTGCTCGCCGGCGACGGCCTCCAGGGTGTGGGCCTCGTCGAAGATCGCCACGTCGTACTCGGGCAGGAGCCCGTAGCCGGCCGACCGCATTGCCAGGTCGCTGACGAACAGCGCATGGTTGACGATCAGGATGTTCGCCGTCCAGACGCGTCGCCGAGCCTGGAAATAGAAGCAGTCCTTGTAGCGTGGGCACTGCTTTCCGAGGCAATTGCCGTTCTCGCTTTGGACGGCGTCCCACACCGAGTGGAGCGGTTTGAAGTCGAGGTCGGAGCGGGTGCCGTCCTGCGTCTTCCCGGCCCACATCTTCATCTCAGCGAGTTGGTCGTATTCCTCGGGCCTGTTGAACGTCGACCCAGCGCGGGCGGCGGCCCCGTCCAGGCGTCGCAGGCTGATGTAGTTGCCCCGCCCCTTCACGAGGACGGCCGTGAACTCCTGGGGCATGATCGACCGGAGGAACGGGACGTCTTTCTGGAGGAGTTGCTCCTGAAGGGCGATCGTATGAGTCGAGACGACGACCTTCTTCTTCTGCTCGACGGCCGCCATGATCGCCGGCACGAGGTAGGCGAAGCTCTTGCCGACCCCCGTCCCGGCCTCGACGACCAGGTGCCCCCCCTGATCGATCGCGCGGGCGACGGCGTCCGTCATGCGGAGTTGCTCGTCGCGGACCTCATAACGAGGGAGCCGCCGGGCCGCCGCGCCATCGGGGCCGAGGATCGAACGAGGGTCCAATGGCATGCGCTGCGTCCGTCCCTGATGGCTGGTTTGGTTGACGACCCAACGCTTTTGGTTACGAGTCCTGGGAAGACGGCGATAGCGGCCTTCCCCCCTTGAGGGGGAAGGTGCCCCGCAGGGGCGGATGAGGGGTGGAGATCCAGGGGCCTTCGGGCTCGAAAGCTCCCCTGCATCCCAAGGCGGTCCGCCCCCTCATCTGACCGCTTCGCGGTCTGTCTTCCCCCTCGAGGGGGGAAGACGTTTTCGTGACCGCCTCACCCCCGCCCGATCATCCCCTGGGTCGGGCTCGACGCCGTGGCGTACAGCTTCTTGGGGATCCGTCCCGCACCGGCGGCGAGTCGACCGGACTCGACGGCCAGTCGCATCGCGTGGGCCATTCGGAGCGGGTCCAATGCGCCGGCGATGCCCGTGTTGAGCAGGACGCCGTCGCAGCCCAACTCCATCGCCTGGGCGACGTCGCTGGCCGTCCCCACGCCGGCGTCGATGATGACCGGGTAGTTTGGGTCGTTCCCCTTCAGGTCTTCCAGAATGATCCGGATGTTGTTGGGGTTGAGCACCCCCTGACCGCTGCCGATCGGGCTCCCGGCCGGCATGACCGAGGCCGCCCCCGCCTCCTTGAGCCGACGCGCCATGATCGGGTCGTCGCTCGTGTAGCAGAGCACGTGGAAGCCTTCGGCCACCAGGATCTTGGTGGCTTCGAGCGTGGCCACCGGATCGGGCAGGAGCGTGCGCTGGTCGGCCAGGACCTCCAGCTTGACCCAATCCGCCCCCGGATTGCCGAGTCCGCTCAACAGCTCGCGGCCGAGTCGGGCCGTCCGCAGCGATTCCTCGGCGTTGAAGCAGCCGGCCGTGTTGGGGAGGATCGTGTACCGCTTGGGGTCGAGGAAGTCGAGGAGGTTGCGGCCCTCGCGGTCGAAGAGACGCTCACGACGGACGGCCACCGTGACGACGTCGCAGCCGCTGGCCTCCAGGCAGTCGCGCATCAACTCCAGCGTCGTGTACTTGCCGGTCCCGACAAACAGCCGGCTCCGGACCGTGTGGCCGCCGATCGTCAGGGGAGCCGCTGCGATTCCCTCATCGGGGCCTCCGCCGCCGACGAGGGTCACGATCTCCACCGCGTCTCCGTCGGAGACGGGCGTTTCGGCGTGCCGGGCCCGGACGACCAGGTCGCGGTTGACCTCCACGGCGACGTGCTCGGACTTCAGTTCCAGCAGGCCGAGCAGCCTCGACACCGTGAGGCCCTCGGGTACGTCGCGACGCTGGCCGTTGAGCGTGATCTCCACGTTGGATCTACCGCCTTGCGACCCGCCCGAAGCCGGTGAAATCCTGAGAATCCCGGCTCTCAAGCACCCTCCGCGGCGCGGTCCGCATCAAAATGTCAGGGAAGACCGGCCGCCCCGGGACGGCCCCCCGTCATCGTATCCCCCGCGACGCAAAGGAATCAAGCACGCCACGACCCTCCTGAAGCACGACGGCCGCTCGCAACGGACGTTCCGTCCTGCGCGATTGAAATGCCCGCAGATCGCCGGAATCCCTGGCTGGACCGTCCAGAGTCGATGATCCAGGCTCATTCTACTACTCAGAGCGGAGCGCCTGACGCCTCTGCTCCGTGGCTCGTTGACAATTCGACTGCAAGATCAGACGCCAGTCCGCGGATCGGTTTTCTCGCCGAACAAAGCCAATTCCGGAAGCCGATTTTTCGCCTTAAGCGTCCATTGAATCAACGGGTTCCGTCAAACTGGCTTTGAACGTCTCCCTCGGAAACGAACCCGCCGGCGAGCCCGCCGAGGAGAGGCCGGGGCATGGCGGACGGTTCGCGGCGGAGTTATGCTGACGGAGCGAATGGGGCGGGCGCGCGGTCAACGATCGCGGGGTAGCTGGGGACGGTGGGACGACGCCATGGGCGCGATCATCGTGCTGGCCGAAGATGAACCCGACCTCCGGGCCCTCTACGCCGAGTGCCTCCGGCGGCTGGGCTACGTCGTCTGGGAGGCGGCGGACGGGGTCGAGGCGACGGACCAGGTCCGCACCCACCGCCCCGACGTCCTGCTCCTGGACCACTGGATGCCGGTGCTCAACGGCCTGGAGGTCCTGGAACAGCTTCGAGACGCTCGCGAGGCCATCGGCCTGAAGGTCGTCATGCTCACCCATCAGCGCGACGCCGAGACCCGTCTCGAAGGATTCGCACTTGGCGCCAGCGCCTACTGGACCAAGGATCTTTCGCTGGCCGAGCTGGGGGCACGGATCCAGGCCCTGCTGGACCCCGCCAACGCCTGACTCGTTCCCCAACGGCCCATCGGACCCACCATGCTCGACCCTTACCAGGAACGCCTCGACTACCTCTACGGTCGTCTGGACTATGAGCGGGTGGGCATGCCCCGAGGCCTCGCCGAGCTTGGCCTGGGTCGGATGCGAAGGCTGATGGCTCGACTGGGCGACCCCCAGGACAGCCTGCGGATCATCCACATCGCCGGGACCAAGGGGAAGGGCTCGACCGCCGCCATGGCGGCCGCGGCGCTTTCGGCGTCGGGGGTGACGACCGGGCTGTACACGTCGCCGCACCTCAACCGTCTGGAAGAGCGCTACCTGATCGATGGGGTCATGATCACCCCCGAGGATCTGGTGGCCCTGGTGGACGAGGTGCGGGCGGCGGTTGAGAAACTGGACGCGGCCGGTCGACCTGGGGCGACGTTCTTCGAGATCACGACCGCCGTGGCCCTCCTCTACTTCGCCCGCCGCAAGGTGGGGGCCGTGGTGTTGGAGGTCGGCATGGGAGGGCGGCTGGATTCGACGAACGTGGTTCGGCCGCTCGTGTCGGTTGTGACCAGCATCGCCCTCGACCACACGAGGCAACTCGGTGACACGCTGGGAGCCATCGCCGGCGAGAAGGCGGGGATCTTCAAGAGAGGGATCCCCGCAGTCAGCGGCGTTCAGGAGGACGAGCCCCGCGCCGTGATCCGACGAATCGCCGCGGCCCGTCGATGCCCGTTCCGTGAGATCGACGTCGACTTCCGCTACGAAGCCTTCGATCCGGTCCCCCCACTGGATGGGCCGACGCCAGGCAAGGCGGCCGTGAAGACCTGGCGGACCGACTGGGGAACGATGGACGTCCCTCTGCTGGGCCCTCACCAGGCCCACAACCTGGCCGTCTGCCTGGCGACGCTCGACGCCCTCGCGGAGGCCGAACCGGCGCTGGGCGTCGATCCGGAGACCGCCGCGAGGGGCTTCGCCGGTTTGAGCTGGCCGGCGAGGGTGGAAGTGATGGGGAGCCGCCCGTGGGTCGTCGTCGACGGCGCCCACAATGTGGCCTCGGCCCGCGCCCTCGCCGAGACCCTCCGCAAGCACTTCCCGGACGTTCCCCGCACCCTGGTTTTCGGAACGACCCGTGAGAAGGACCTCGAAGGCCAGCTCCGAGAGTTGCTGCCGCTGTTCGAGACCCGGATCGCCACCCAGTACGCCCACAACCCCCGCGCTGTGATGGCCGAGGAGACGGCTGCCGCAGCCAAGGCGATCGACGGACGGCCCATCAATGTGATCGAAGACCCTGCCGAGGCCCTCGCCGTCGCCCAAAGAGTCACGGGGCCCAACGGCCTGATCTGCGTGACCGGCTCCCTGTTCCTCGCGGCCGAGGCCCGAGCGATCCTCCTCGATCGATCGACCACCCCCGCGCCGGCCTCAACTTGACCTGCCTCTGGAGATTCATGAGCGATGAGTGATGGATTCTGGCTGAGGGTCGGCGCCGCCTGGGGCTTCCTCGCCGTGGCGATGGGGGCTTTCGGCGCCCACGGGCTCAAGGAGCGTCTCGACCAGATCGGCCGGGCCGACAACTTCCACACCGCGGCCCAGTATCACATGTACATCGCCCTGGCCCTGGTGGCCGTCGGCCTGCTTCGGCTGACAGGTCGATCGGGCGCTGCGGTCCGGACGGCGGGTTGGACGTTCCTCGTCGGCTCAATGATCTTCTCGGGAACGCTGTACGCACTGAGCCTGACCGGGATACGCTGGCTGGGAGCGATCACGCCGATCGGCGGAGTTCTGATCATGATCGGCTGGGCGGCCCTGGCCGTCGCGGCCGGCCCCGTCGCCAAACCGACTTCAGCCGCCCTGGAAACGACGACGTCCGCGTCCATCAACGAGTTCAGATGAAAGGCGATTCGATTCCTGCCATGAGCAGCTTCATCATCTCCGTCACCGCGGCCGACCGAGTCGGCATCGTCTTCTCGGTGACGGGAGCCCTGCTGGACCTCGGCGGCAACGTCCTGGAGCTGAGCCAGACGGTCATGCGGGGGTACTTCACGATCATCCTGGAGGCTGAGTTCCAGACCCCTCGCACCCGCGAGCAGATCGTCGAGGCCATCCACGACCGGGGCCGTCGCTTCGACCTCCAGGTGCAGGTGACCGAGATCAAGAACGGCCGCAGCGAGCCGCAAGTTCCTACGGGCGAGCGGTTCATCCTCACCGTTCTGGGCGACGACAGCCCGGGCATCGTCCACAACATCGCCGGCTCGTTGGCGGCCCACGGCGCGAACATCGTCGACCTGCACGCCCGCGTCGACGGCTCGCGGTTCTCCCTGGTCATGGAAGCCCTGATCCCCCACGACCTGACGCCGGCTGCGATCCGGTCCGAGCTGGAACGCTACGGCAAGGCCCACAAGCTGGAGGCCTTCGTCCAGCACGAGAACATCTTCGCCGCCACCACCGAGCCCAGCCCCGTCCGCATCGGCGCGGCGCTCCGCAGCCAAGGAGAGAGCCTTGCATCGCACTGAAGACGTCCTGGCCACGCTCAGCATGATCCGCCAGCACAAGCTGGACGTGCGGACCGTCACGATGGGCATCGATCTGGCCCCCTGCTCCTCGCCCGACGTCACCGTCCTGTGCGACCGCATCCGCACGCGGCTCGTCCATTACGCCGGCCGGCTGCGGGCCGTCTGCCGCGAGGTCGAGGACCGTTACGGCATCCCGATCGTCAACCGCCGAATCGCCGTCAGCCCGATCGGCCGGGTCGCCGCCGGGCAGAAGGCTGAAGGCCTGCTCGCCGTCGCGCGGACGCTCGACGAGGTGGCGGCCGAGGTCGGCGTCGATCTCGTCGGCGGCTTCACTGCCCTGGTCCAGAAGGGTTGGACCGACAGCGAGCGTCGGCTGATCGCCGCGCTGCCGGAGGTCCTCTCGACGACCAAGCGGGTCTGCTCGTCGGTGAACGTGGGGTCGACGGCGGCCGGGATCAACATGGACGCCGTCGCCGCGCTGGGACACGTCCTGAAGGACACGGCCGAGCGGACGAAGGACCACGACGGCTTCGGCTGCGCCAAGCTCGTGATCTTCGGCAACGCCACCAACGACAACCCGTTCATGGCCGGTGCTTTCCACGGCCAGGGCGAGACCGACTGCGTCATCAACATCGGCGTGAGCGGGCCGGGCGTGGTCAAGGCGGCCGTCGAGGACCTCGTCGCCCACGCCCCCACGCGGCCGACGCTCGGCGAGATCGCCGAGGAGATCAAGAGCACGGCCTTCCGCGTCACCCGCGTCGGCGAGTTGATCGGCCGCGAGGTCGCCGCCCGGCTGGGCGTGGCCTTCGGGATCGTCGACCTTTCGCTGGCGCCGACGCCGCAGGTCGGCGACTCGGTCGGCGAGATCCTCCAGGCGATGGGCGTCTCGCGGCTGGGCGGGCCGGGCTCGACGGCCGCGCTCGCTCTGCTCAACGACGCGGTGAAGAAGGGCGGAAGCTTCGCCAGCTCCAGCGTCGGCGGGCTTTCCGGGGCGTTCGTCGCGGTCAGCGAGGATGCCGCGCTCGCCCGCGCGGTGGAGGCCGGCGACCTGACTCTCGCCAAGCTGGAGGCGATGACCGCCGTCTGCTCGGTCGGCCTGGACATGATCGCCGTCCCCGGCGACACCGACGCCGAGACGCTCTCAGCCCTCATCGCCGATGAAGTGGCCATCGGCGTCATCAACCACAAGACGACGGCCGTCCGGGTCATCCCGGTCCCGGGCAAGAAGGCCGGCGAACGGGCCGTCTTCGGGGGTCTCTTCGGCGAGATGGACATCCTCCCCATCCACGCCGCCGGCGGCTCCGCCGACTTCGTCCGCCACGGGGGTCGCATTCCTGCACCCCTATCGAGCCTGAGAAACTGACGCCATGCGGCGGGCTCTCGCGCCCGCCGCTTTCCCCTTGGCAGACGGAGGGAGGGCGGCTACACTCCCCGACGATCGACCTCGGGCCGGTTCCCTGGCCCACCACGGATGGCATCCACGCATCAAGGAAGGATCGAGACATGCTCACGCCGACCGCGGTCTCTCGCGCATTGGGCGTCCTCGGGGTGATCGGCTTCATGGCTCTGGCGACCACCTCGTCGATCGCCACCGCGGGCCGCCAGCAAGACCCCATCGCTCCGGCCCTTCCCTCGTTCGAGGACCCCAAGGAGCCATCGGCCGCGCCCGCACCTGCGATCCAGGCCCCGCCGCCGCCGGTCGACGCCGCTCCAGCTCCCAGGGAGCCCGAACCGCTCAAGGATCTCCCCCCGGCCCCCGAGGAACCGGCTCTCGACGTGGCCCCGCCCGTCGAGCCCAAGCCGAAGCAGCCCAAGGCTGCACCGGCCGCCGTCGAGGAGTCGACCAATCCTCTGCCCCCGGCCCGCGAACTGGAGCCGCCGCCGGCAGCGCCGGCCGCCCGCGTCTCTGCTCCTGAGCGGGAGCCCGTACGTCGCACCTCGGCGTCCGCTGAGCCGGCCGTCGACGACCCCGACGCCAGGGCTCGCACCTTCGTCGAGAAGAACCAGCGCGAGGCCGATGAGCAACTCAAGGCGCTTCGCGAGGAGGCCGCTCAGTTGAAGACCCGCCTCGCCCGCGTTGAGGCCGGCATCCGCCGCTGGGAGGCCCTCGCCGAGGCCCTCGACCGCAGCCAGGAGCGGGCCTCCACGCAACCGCGGACCGGCGCCGTCGATGGCACCCCTCGGACCACCCGCGGCGGCGTCCAGTACATCATCCCCAGCGGCGGCCCGGGCGTCGTGATCCAGTCTCAGCCGGTCACGAGGGCGGATTACGTCCCCGCCCCCCTGCCCCGCTGAGACCGGCGTGACTGATTTCAAGCGGCCTGGGACTCCGAGAGGAGGCTCCGGGTCGCTTCATGCGCGGGGGCCTCGAACAACTGGTCGGGCGCCCCCGACTCGACCACGAGCCCCTCGCCGAAGACGTGGATGACGCTCGCGACCTTGCGGGCGAACCCCATCGCGTGGGTGACCACGATCATCGTCTGACCGTCTCGGGCCAGGTCGGTCATGACGGCCAGAACCTCGCCCGTCATCTTCGGATCGAGGGCGCTGGTGGGCTCGTCGAAGAGCATGACCTCGGGCTCCATCGCCAAGGCTCGGGCGATGGCCACTCGCTGCTGCTGCCCCCCGGAGAGCTCACGCGGACGAGCGTCAAGGCGATGGAGCATCCCGACGCGGTCCAGGAGCTTCTTCGCCCGTTCGACGGCCTCGGCCTTCGGCAGACCCAGGACGTGGATCGGCGCCTCGATCACATTCTGAAGCACCGTTTGGTGAGCGAAGAGGTTGAAGCTCTGGAAAACCATCCCCATCCGCCGGCAGACCCTGCGAGCGGCTTTCGCGTGCTCGGCCGGCGTCTGTGAGGCGTCCAGCACGAGCCCGTCGATGGCGACCCGTCCGTCCTGGAAGGGTTCGAGGCCGTTGAGACAGCGCAGGAACGTGCTCTTGCCGCTGCCGGAAGGTCCGATCAGGCAGGCGACCTCCCCTTTCGAGACCTCCATGTCGACGCCTCGCAGGACGTCGACGGAGCCGAACCGCTTGACCAGTTTCGTGACCTCGATCATCCCATCACCCCCTTCACGCCCGCGGCGTCCAGGCGTCGCTCCGACCAACGTGCGAACCACGACAGCGGCAGACTCATCGCCAGATAGATCAGGGCCGTCGCGGTAGCGAACTCGATCACAGCTCGCGTGCTGTTGGCCAGGATCGAGTACTCCTTCGTCAACTCGACCAGCGTGATCACCGAGCAGACCGACGTATCCTTGAACAGAGCGATGAAGTCGTTGGAAACCGGCGGAATCACCATCCTCACAGCCTGCGGCACGATGATCCGCCGAAGCGCGGTGAACTTGGACATCCCCAGCGCCAGCGCGGCCTCCATCTGCCCCTTCGGCACGGCCTGCAGCCCGGCGCGGTAGATCTCGGCCTCATAGGCCGAATAGTTCATCGCCAGCCCGGCGATGCCCGCGACCCACGGGTCGAGCTTGAGCAGGAAGAACAGGACGTAGAGCTGGAGCATTAGCGGAGTGCCGCGGATCACCTCGACGTATGTGGCGAGCACCCCGCGAAGCCAGCCCGGCCCGTACAGCCGACCGAGGGCGACCGACAGGCCGATCGCCATCGCCAGGGGCATGGAGCCGAACGACAGGCCGAGAGTGACCAGAGCCGCGTCGTACAGTCGGCCCCAGTAGTGGGCGACCATCCCCCACCCACGGGTCGTCTCGGGTCCAGCCGTCGCCGCAAGCGGGGCCGTGAAGCTCGCCAGTTCGCCCTGGAGATCGTTCCAGATCCCGTACTTCTCGAAGATCCGCCGCAGTTCGCCGGAGGACGTCATCCGCCCAAGCCCGGCGTCGAGTGCGTCGCGCAGCGCGGGGTCGGACTTCCGCGCGTAGATGACGTAGTAGCCCCGTGAGACGGGCTGGCCGACCGTCTCCAGCTCGGGATACGAATCCTTATAGAAGGCCACCGCCGGAACGTCCTGGAGCGTGAAATCGTACTGGCCGTTCTGGACGGCGAGCATCGCGTCGGTCGCGCCGTCGAAGCGGATGACCTTGATGCTCTCGCCCGACTGGTCGTAGGCGAAGTCGTCGGCCGCCGATGCCGTCAGAACGGCCACGGTCCATTTCCGGCCGTCGGCGCGGGGCGTTTTCAACTCGTCCCAGGTTCGGACGGGCGTTCCCTTCGGCCCCATCAACTGGAGTTGATAGATGTAATACGGGCGGGTCGCCAGGTAGTCCTCGGCGCGCGCGGGGCTCCACTCATAGCCGTTGACGACGACGTCGTAGCGGCCGGAATCCAGCACCCAGAGCAGCTTGTCCCACTGGCCCTGGGAAAACTCCGCCGAGACCTCCTTGCCCAGCTCGCGAGCGAGCCGGTCCATGATCTCGACTTCAAAGCCAGTGACGGATCGAGGATCGTCGGGATTGGGATAGGCGTAAGGGCCTCCCCCTTCCATGTCGCTCCCGTAGCGGAGAGCCTTGCGGTCGCGGACGTCTTGCAGCGTATCGCCCAGAACGGGCGCGGCGAGACAAAGAATCGCGAGAATCGACGCCAGAATGGGCGTCGAAAGGCGGCGGCTCGGAGATCGGCCGCGGGTGGATCGGTTCGCGTCTGCATCGGATTCCGATGCGCCCGGCTCTTCTTCCATCAAGGGTTCCTTTTCCGGCCCACAGGCCTTGCGAAAGCGCAAACGGACTCATCGGGGCGGGTACGCTCGCCCGCTGATATTCTTACATAGCGATCGGGGCGTGAAAACCCTTGATTTGACTCACTCAGCCCGAGGAGCGTCCTGATCGGCGGAAGGAAGACGCGCTGGGGGGCTTTCGGGCCGAGGAGCCACGGCTTTCCCACGACGTCGCGACGATTCGCTCCGGCCGCGAGGCGTCCGATCGGGCGTGAGCCGGGTCAGTCGGCCGACGTAGAACCGATGCCCTCGCCACTGAACGT
This sequence comes from Paludisphaera rhizosphaerae, assembly GCF_011065895.1. NCBI lineage: Bacteria > Pseudomonadati > Planctomycetota > Planctomycetia > Isosphaerales > Isosphaeraceae > Paludisphaera > Paludisphaera rhizosphaerae. Next base: position 209,426 of record NZ_JAALCR010000013.1, read on the forward strand.
GGTTGTTCAGCAGCGCGTCGAACCAGAGGGGCAGAAGCATCAGGTCCTTGATCGGGCTGAAGATCAGATCCCGCACCCTGGGAAACGTCCCTCGGAGCCGACGCGTCTGAACGGCGTCGCGCACCATCTCGAGGCCGAACAGGCCAAGCATTCCGCCCCACGCGAATCCCGACTCCGCCGAGCAAGCCCAGACAAGGCCGATCATCGCCAGGTTCGCCAGCGGCTCAGCGGCGAAGGCCGGCAGCGCCAGCCTTCGGCGAATCTTGAACCATCGTGAGTGGCGATTGAGGAACCAGGTGAAACCTCGTCGGCGGTTCACATTCTCGATGACGTGGTGGCTCAGCCGAATGGAGTACCCGGCCTTGCGGACGAGCATCCCGATGACTTGATCCTCGGCCAGCAGATTACGGACCGAGGCGAAGCCGCCGATGGCCTGGAGGACGGACGCTCGCAGCATCATCGACTTGCCGACGACGCAGGTCACCCCCAGCATCGAAGCCAGCGCCATTCCCCCGGCGATGTACCCATTGATCTGGAGGTTTTCCATGGCCGCCGCCGGGTGCTCCTCGCCAACACCGACGAACAGGTTCGTCACCAGTCCCACGCTGGGGTCGGCCAGGTGGCAGACGGTTTCGCGGAGATAATCGGGCCGGGCGTGGACGTTGGAATCGCTGATCAGGAGGATCTCGTGGCGACGGAACGGCTCCATCGCCGCCAGGCTCTCAACCTTGGGATTGCGTCCGAACGGCGGACAGCCGACGACCAGCCGCGCATCGCGTTCAGGATGCTCGGCCATCAGCTTGCGGACCACGTTCGTCGCCGGGTCGGAGGCTTCCGCCACGCAGAAGATGAGTTGATAGGCCGGGTAGTCCAGGGTGAAGAAACTCGCCAGATTCTGCGCGAGCCCCTCGTCGAGCCCCTTGAGCGGTTTGAAGATCGTGATCGGTGGAGTGTAATCGGTGGGAAGGCCGCGCCGTCGCCTGAGCACCCAGAAGAGGCAGGCGGTCGACGACAGAGTCGCCGTGACGGCGATCACCACCGCTGCAACCAGGAGGAAGTCGGCGGTCTGGTAGGACGTCATGCGGACTCCGAGGCCGTCACAGGCCGGAGAGGATGGAGGGATGACCGACCGACGTCATCGTCGAAATTCGATCATACCGTCCGCCGCGTTTTCCTCCAATCCGGGAAAACCGGCCCAAGGAGGGAACCCGCGTCGTGAAGCGGCGGCGGAAGGCGTGGTAGACTTGGGTTTTCGCTGCGAAGGCGCAAGATTCGAGGAAGGGAGACTTCGATGACCCGTCGCTCCTGCGCGATCCTGGCGGCCCTGTTTCCACTGGTCGTCGTTCCCCGGGCGTTCGCTCAGTCTCAAGAAGCCGCGAAGACCGATGCCGAAGATCCCACGGCCAGGCCGCGGGCTCGGATGGTCCAGCGCCACCTGGCCGAGCGTGGCATCAAGGACCCCCGAGTGCTTGACGCCTTCCGGACCGTCCCGCGCCACAAATTCCTCCCCCCCGGCTCCAATCGCCAGGCTTACGACGACGAGTCGATCCCGATCGGCGAGGGCCAGACGATCACGCCGCCGTACGACGTGGCCTTCATGACTGAGGTCCTCGATCCCAAGCCGACCGATCGCGTCTACGAGGTCGGCACCGGTTCGGGCTACCAGTCGGCGATCCTCTCGCGGTTGGTGAAGGACGTCTACTCGGTGGAGATCCACGCACCACTCGGCGAGCGTGCGGCGAAGGTCCACAAGGAGTTGGGTTACACCAACATCCACACGAAGATCGGCGACGGTTACGAGGGATGGCCTGACGCCGCCCCGTTCGACGCGATCATCGTCACCTGCGCCCCCCAGCGAATTCCCAAGCCGCTGGTCGACCAGCTCAAAGACGGCGGCCGCATGGTGATCCCCCTGGGCGACCGCTTCACGCAGAGCGTCTGGTTGGTCGTCAAGAAGAACGGCCGGCTGATCGAGAAAGAGCTGAAGCCGACCCTGTTCGTCCCGATGACCGGCAAGGCGCTCAAGGAACCCGCCGAGCCCAAGGCGAAGGCCGATTGATGAAGGACCGTCAGTCCACGCCGCGGAGATCGAACGTGACCAAACTCGCGTCCCTGACTCTGACCCTCGCCCTGGCTCTGGGGGGAATCTCATCCCCCGCTTTCGTGCTCGCGCAGCAAGCCGCCCCGGGTGATGCGATCCGTCGCCCGCCGCCGCCTGATCGGGATGACTTCGAAGTCGACGCCAACGGCGACGGCGTGCCGGACGGATGGTACAACGCGCGCGACGCGGTCATCGAGCACGAAGGGGGCGAAGTCGGCCCGAAGTTCCTCCGTTTCGCCTGCGAACGTCGCGGCCGTCCCGCGCGTCTCAGCCGGGCCTTCGGCGTCGACGGCCGGACCACGGAAGCCATCATCGTCGGGATGTGGCTTCGCACCAAGGACGTGGAACGGGGCGAGCGGAGCGGCGAGGAGCCGAGCTTTCTGATCGACTTCCTCGGCGACGAGTTGAGGCACGTGTCCCGGGGGACCATGGGTCCCTGGACGACCTCGATCGGCGATCGCTGGACTCACGTAGCCAAGCGGATCTCGCTTCCGCCGAGCACCCGCGACGCGATCCTGTCCATCGGCCTGATGGGCGCGTCCGGCCGGCTGGACGTCGACGGCGTGACGTTGAAGCTCGTCCCGCGACAGTCCGTCGAGACCACGAATCTGGTCGCCAACGGAGACTTCGAGCTGGGCGACCCCGCTCCCGCGTCCTGGATCGTCAACAACGACGCCAGCCGGGTCTCGCCGGGGCATGCCTCGGATTCGGCGATCGAACTGTCGCGCTCGGGCGCCAAGGTTTTCACCGGCCTGGCACTCCCGGTCGAGGCTTTCGACGGACTGGAGATCTCGGCGCAGGTCAAGGCCCAAGGTCTGCGCGGTTCCGGTGGAGCCGGCGCTGGAGTTTACTTCCTCGACGCCGACGGCGAGTCCCTGGGAGGACGCCGAGGCGGCGCCCAGGCGTTCCAATGGGCCGGGTCGTTCGACTGGACTCCCCAGCGCACCGTGGTCCCCGTCCCCCGGGGAGCGGTCCGGGCCGTCTTGCAGTTCGAGAAATCCGACGGCCTCGGATCGGTTCGGGTGGACGATGTTCGAGTCGCCGCCTCTCCGAATCCTGAGATCGCCGGTTGGAGCCCCTACCAGATCTCCGACGACGTCCTCGGCTGGCATGAGCACGCTGCCGTCGGACCGATCGTCGCTGGTTCTGCTCTGGACTTCTCGTTCCTCAATCCGGGGCCGGCCGGCTCGAAGGGGCCGGTGGTCGTGAAGGACGGCCGCCTCGCCTTCCGCGACGCGGGAAGGGCCCGGTTCTTCGGCGTCCAGCTTTTGCCTCCGGCCGCATTTCAGGATGCGGAGAAGGTCGATGCCCTGGTGGACCGCCTTGCGAAGTCCGGGGTCAACCTCGTCCGCATCGGCGACTTGGACACGGCCTACGGCCCTTCCCGGAGCCTCTTCGACGACGCCCGCGACGACACCAAGGAGTTCGATCCCGACTCACTCGCTCGACTGGACCATCTGATCGCCGCGTTGGAGTCGCGAGGGATCTATGTGGCCGTGGAACTGCTCGGGGGGCGTATCTTCCGTTCGGAGGACGGAGTGGCCTCGGCCGGGATGCTGCCGCCGGGAGGAGGAGCTGCGGCCGTCTTTGATCCGACAATGGCCAAACTCAATATCGACGCATCGCTCGCCTTCCTCGGCCGGACCAACGCCGAGACCGGAAAGCGCCTTCGCGATGACCCCGCGTTGGCCTGGGTGACGCTCGCCGGCGAGGTCTCGATGTTCAACCTCATCGACAACCCCGCGGGGCTCCCACCAAAATATGCGGACGAATTGCGTGTGCGCGGCGAACAGGCCCGCGGCCTTCCTGGGCGTCGGCTCTGGCAATCGCTGGAGTCGGCCCACCACTCGGCCTGGGCCGAGGAGCTTCGCAAGGCCGGTCTGAAGGCACCCTTGGCCGGTGTTTCGCATTGGCGTCGAGAAGGAGAGTTCACGCCGACCCTCTCCGCACCAGGACTCGACCTCATCGACGACCGCCTGTTTTGGACTCCGTCTCCCTGGGTCGCCCCCGAGGCTCGTTCACTGCTCTGGAGCACCGACGGCGGCCTGGTCGCCGGCGCATCGCGCAAGCAGGTCGAGACTCGTCCCTACGTCGTTGGTCAGTGGTGCCCGCAAACTCAGGGGGCCTGGGCCCTCCCCTACGAGGCCGCTGATCAGCTTCTCGCCGCCGCGACCGCCCGGCATGAGGACTGGGACGCCCTGGTCCGTCGCGGGGTGTTCATCCACCCCAAAGTCTGGGGCGACGGCCCTGTCGGCCTCGTGGGGGGCGAGGACATCTTTCAGATTCCCGAGGTCGCCAACGGAACCCCCCAGGTTTACTCCCTCTGGCCCCACGCCGCCTCGATCCTTCTCCGCGGGCTCGCCGCAGCCTCGAAGCCCGAGCCGATACGAAGCCCGCTCCATCGACGCACCCCGACACCCGGCTGGGACGCCTCGCGAGGCCGGCTCGTCCTCGATACGCCCTATACGCAGGGCGTCGCGGGCTGGAATCTCGACGGCGTATCCAACTTCGCGACGCTGAACATCTCGACTGGATCGCCCTATGCGGTCGTCGTCGCCTCGTCGGTGGGATCGGAGCCGATCGCCGAGACCAAGCGTCTGCTCGTCACGACGTTGGCCCGCGTCGAACCCACCGGCTACCGCTGGGTCGACCCGTGGAAGCGAGAGACGGCCGATCCGGGCCGACCGCCGCTGCTCCTCGAGCCGGTTCGGGCCCGCGTGGAATGGAAACGGAAAGGGAGCGTGAAGGCGTTCGCTCTCGACAATTCCGGCAAACGAGTGGGCCCGGCCGTCGCCGAGCCCTTGCCGAACGGCGAGGGGCTCGCGCTGATCGTCGACGGCGCCTCGGCCACGATCCACTGGGAGTTGGTCGCCGAATGAAGCTCATCGTCACAGGAGGCGCGGGGTTCATCGGCTCGCACCTGGTCGACCGCCTCCTGGCCGACGGGCGCGAGGTCGTGGTTGTCGACGATTTCGACGACTACTATTCGCGCGCGGTCAAGGAGTCGAACCTGGCCGAGGCGTCGAAGAATCCGCGCTGCCGCATCGTCGAGATGGACGTCCGCGACGGAGTCGGGGCGGCGGCGCTCGTCGAGTCGACCCGCCCCGATGCGATCGTCCATTTGGCGGCTCGCGCGGGAGTGCGACCGAGCATCGCCGCTCCTGGTCTGTACGCCGACGTGAACGTGATGGGGACGGTGCGCTGGTTGGAGGCCGCCGTCCGGATCGAGCCTCGACCTCGGTTCGTCTTCGCGTCCAGTTCCAGCGTCTACGGAGACCGCGCGGAGGGGCCGTTCCGCGAGACCGACGCCGTCGACGCCCCGGTCAGTCCGTACGCCGCCTCCAAACGAGCGGCCGAGTTGATGGCCTACACGTTCCACCACATCCACGGTCTGGCGGCGACAGGCCTGCGGTTCTTCACCGCCTACGGCCCCCGAAATCGCCCTGACCTGGCCGTTTCACTGTTCGCCGATCGAATCGAGAGCGGCCGACCCCTGGTCATGTTCGGCGATGGCACCACACGCCGCGACTACACGTTTGTCGGCGATATCGTCGACGGCGTGGTGCGAGCCGTCGACCGCTGCTCGGGATGGCGGATCTACAACCTCGGGAACGCCCACCCCGTCGAGTTGCGGAAGATGATCGCGACGCTAGCCGAGGCCCTGGGGAAACCCGCGATCATCGAGCGAGCGCCTGAGCAACCCGGCGACGTGCGGCAGACCTTCGCCGACGTCTCGCTCGCTGAACGCGAGTTGGGCTATGCCCCGGCGACCTCGCTCCGCGAGGGCCTGGACCGCTTCGTCGCCTGGCGACGATCGACTCGCACCTGACGGGTGCAGGGTTCGAAACGACGAACCGCGTCGGCGGGAGCCCCTGGGGGAGTTCCCGGACGCGGTTCCATCCGCGCGGGCTGAGCGCGCCTCGCAGGCCTCAGATGAGGTCCTTGAGGGCCTTCAGCGGAAGCACGCGAACGACCTTGCGAGCCGGCTTGGCCTTGATCGTGATCGGCTCCTTGGTCGCCGGGTTGAAGCCCGGGCGGGCCTTGGTCGCCGGCTTGTGCTGAACCTTGATCTTCAGAAGGCCGGGGATCACGAAGAGGCCGGGGCCCTTCTTGCCGATCTCCTTGCCGATCAGTTCGGACATGGCCTCGAACACCGCCGCGACGTCCTTCTTGCTCAGGTTCGTCTTGGTGGCGATGGCCGTGTAGATCTCGGTCTTCGTGGCGGCCTTGGCGGAGGACTTCGCAGCGGGGGCGGCGGCGGCCGGCTTGGCTTCCGCGGCCTTGGGGGCGGCTTTCTTGGCCATGGAGAAACACCCTATTCGAGAAAGGTCGACGACGATCGTCGTGCGAGCCGGCCGGTTCCTCCCTCCCCACTGAAGAGCGGTCGTCCTGGCTCCTGCCGATCGTTTTCGACGATTATGCCGCAAACCTCCAGAGAAAATCAGGGGCGCCCCCCGAAAATCCAGGGTTTTCGGCCTCTTTCCCGCTCCGAGGGCTCTCCCGGCGGCTTGGCGAGGGCGATCGAGCGGAATCGTTCACACGGCGATCGCATGGTGAAACGGTTCGAAATCCATGAGAAACCTCCCCGTCGCCGACACCATGTCGACCATGAAACCCGCTCGAGCGTAAGCCTCGGCACTCCTTGAGGCCTGCCCGTAATCCGTGAAGACCTGTCGCACCAGCCTCCTGCCGTCGCTGATCCTCAATACGATCTTGGGACTCTGGGATCGCGAATCGTTCGGCATTTTCCCCTTCCTCGCCCGACCCCCGAGGGAATGCCGGGACTGGCTGCGGCGACGTCCTGCGCCCACCGCGGAAGCTCTCGGTCCAGGGCCCACCGCCCCATCCCACTCATCGCCTCGGAAGCCGAGGCCATGCGCGGCACTAGACCTACGCAGAATAGGAGAACTTGTGCCGCAGGTGTCGACATGTTTCCCGGAATCCTCATGTCGATTCCTTGTCTCACCTTGCGGCAAGAATGACGACACTCATCAATCCAACTAATCTCGCGGCCTTACAGTCGCGGTGCAGTCGGCTTCTTTGGGGTGTCGAAAGCGTTGGCTCCATGCACCTTCACCTTGCGACGATACACGACGCTTCCCGCTCCGGCGTAAAGTGTGTCGAAATCCCCACCGCCGAACGCCACGGATGAAGCGTAACCGCTGGGCGTAGGGATGATTGCACTCACCCGCCCCGCCTGGTCGCAGGCCTGAATTCCCACGCTGGTGGCCGCGTAGAGGCGGCCGTCGCGGTCGACGGCGAGTCCGACCGTCCCCGGATCGCGGGCGTCGTCGCTCAGGACGAGGTGGTAATACTTCTGCCCGTACGCCAGGGATAGATCGGGCTGGATCTGGTAGCTGTAAACCCAACGGCTAGCGGCGTCTGCCACGTAGAGAAGCGACTGATCGGGGGACAGCGCCAGCCCGCCGGCGTGAGGAAGGCCGGTGTTGGAGACGCCGCCGCGACCGTCGGCAGAGCGGATTTCCAGCTGGCGGCCGCTCGTGGAGGTCTCGCCCGGGCCGGGGTAAGGCCGAAAGCGGACGCCGTCGCCGCGGGTGAGACGGCCCTGGAGGGCGTCGAGAACGTCGTGCGGTGGTTGGGAGACCGGCTCGGTCCGACCGTCGCCGAGGAGCTTCTGAATTCGGGAACCGGTCGCATCAGCCGTGTAGACGACTCCCATCGAGTCCACAGCGAGCGCCGCGGCGGGCACGCCCTGGGCGGCCACCTCCCAGCCCTGCTCTGGAGTCACGATCTCCTGGAGTTTGTCGGACCCCTTCCCTGCGACGATGGGGGTCGGCCAATCTTTCCAGAGCCAGCGCATGGCGACTGGGAAGATCTCCGTGGCGTGTTTGGAGCTATGGAGGCCGTCGCCCCAGTTGTGCTCGACCTCGTAGCCGGCGAAACGGAGGGCGCGTTCCATCTCCTGGTTGGCCATCCACCAGTCGCCGCCGAAGTTGTTCAGGTCGTTGCTGCCGTCCTCCAGAAAGATCCGAAGGGGCTTGGGCTCGACCTTGCGAATCAGCGTCGGGTAGTCGTTGGCGCCTCGGAGGCCGACGTAGGTCCCAACGGCGCTGAAGACCCGGCGGAAGGCGTCGGGACGTTCCCAGGCCGCCGTGAACGCACAGACGGCCCCGCTGCTGGAACCGGCGATGGCTCGATCGTTCGGATCGCGGGAGATTCGGATGGGCCGGCCGTCGGCGGCTTTCTGCTTCTGAACCTCGGGGAGCAATTCCTGGATGAGAAAGCGGGCGTAGGCGTCGCCGAGGCCATCGTATTCAAAGCTCCGGTTGAACCGGTCCAGGGCGGCGTCGGACGGAGCCTTCACGCGGCCGTGCATCACGAAAACGCCGATCAGGACCGGGATCTCCTTCTTCTCGATGAGCTCGTCGAAGACGGCCGGCGCGTTGTACTGAACCCCGTCCTGACAGACGAACAGACACGCGGGTTTGGCGGGATCGTACTGGCGAGGGATGTAGACCCAGTAGTCGTGCGTGGCGCCCGGGAAGATCGCGCCCGGGGCGAGCGTGTGTTTTTGGACCTCGCCTTTCGGAACGTCGGCCGCCTGAAGGGCAGGACGGCCTGCGAAGCCCAACGAGAGGGCGGTGAAGACGATCCAAAGACGGCTGAGTCGTCGCGACATCGGCTGGCTCTCGCTCGCGTGGTTGAGGCGTCTGAGAGCGCACGAGGCCGGACGTCCAGGGGAACGTCGACGGCCGCGAGGCTCGATGATTCTAACCAGCCCGTATGTCGGGCGACAGATCCGGCCTGCGAGAGAGGCCGATTTGGAGAAGAGGCGGGGAGAAGGGGCGGGACTCGAATGGGCGCACCAGGATTCGAACCTGGGACCTTACCCTTATCAGGGGTACGCTCTAGCCACCTGAGCTATGCGCCCGCGTTGGCGGGACAGGGAGTAGTCTATCCGAACGTGGCGGAGAGTCAACAACCCACTCCCGTTTCCTGGGCTGTAAGGAGATTTTCGGGAAAAGAAAACGACCCGCCCGAGGCCTCTCAGGGCTCTCGGGCGGGTCGAGGGGGACCCGTCGTCTCGTCGTCAGGCCTTCATCCAGCTAGGACCCGTTCGATCAGTTGATGAACGCATCCTGGCTGACCGGCTGCTGCTTGTAGGGCACGGGCAGCTTGCTGCCGGCCGGGGTGATGATCTTGGCGTAGACGGTGCCGTCGATGGTGTTGTTGATGAACCGGACGGAGCCGTCGCAGAAAGCGTAGTTGGAGCCGTTGGGATGGCCGCTGTTGATGAAGGGGCTGGTCCCCTTGAGGGTCAGCGACTGGCCGTAGCCGATGTTTTCATAGCCGCCGACGATGTTGGCGTTGGTCCAGGCGGTGGAGTCCGTCGCGACCGTGCCGTCGGAGAGCGTGGTGCTGCAATCGCCGGCCGTGCCGCAGACGTTGTCCGAGGCGATGAACATCGAGAAGGTCGGCCAGGGGGCCGCCCAGTTGGTCGGCTGGCTGCCCGACCACATGCTGCCGACGCCGTCATAGCCGACGAGGGTGTTCTCGCCCAGCATGATCGTCGAGCCCGAGCCGTCCGTGATGGCGGCGGTGGCCGTCTTCATGCCGCCCCACGACGGGCTCCGGCCGTTCCAGACGCCCGGGACGTTGGTGCCGTCGAGCTGGTTGTTGTAGACCGACTGGATGAAGAAGACGCCCAGCTTCTGCATGTAGTTCTGAGCGAGGGCCCGGTCGCCGGTGGAATCCCACTTCAGCATCGAGCCCGTGCTGCCGCCGCTGGAGCCGGTCGGGTCGTCCTTCTGGAAGCCCTTCCAACCGATCGGGTAGGCGCCGACGCGGGCGAAACCGCCGTTGGGGGCGTAGCTCAGGTTGCCCTGGTTGGGGGTGAAGTTGTTGTCGTCAGGGCATCGCAGAATGGCCAGGGCCGTGTTGGCGAGGATGCTGTTGGGGGTCGCCGTCGCCGTCGTGCCGCCCGGCGAGCTGACCGCGGTGTAGGTGTACTCGTTCGTCCAGTTGTTCGCCAGGTCGGCCTGGTCGAGGTCCTGGAGGATCTCGACGACCCAGCTGCGACCGGCGCGACCGGCGTCCGCGGAGGTGGGCTTGTCGGCGATCCGGTAGAGGACCGACTTGGTGACGTCCCCCTGCGAGCCGGCGCCAGCGCCCGTCGTGCTCGTGATCGAGGACGGGTCCTCGAAGAACAGACCGGAGGCCGGATAGGCACCCTTGCGGATCTGGTAGTTGTTCAGGGCCAGGGCGATGTTCCGCATGTTGTTCTGGCACTGGGCGCGACGGGCCGCCTCACGGGCGGACTGGATGGCCGGCAGGAGCAGGCCGACCAGGACGCCGATGATGCTGATCACGACCAGCAGCTCGATCAGCGTGAAACCTTGGCGACGACGACGGGGCTTCATGAGACGGTCCTTTCGTAGACGGGAAGGGCGAGACTACTGGAATCGTATCGAGGTATCGTCCCCTTAGACAATACGCCCGAAATCTGTGGCTGTGACGCTCGTCGGCGGGAGGGCCCAAGCCCCCCGCCGGATCGTCACTCGATGGTGCGACGGTACACGACGGCCGGGCGATACGAACCGATGGAGGTCGGGTCGTACCCCGTAAGCTTGAGCCGATCCACGATGAAGAAGCTGCGGTAGCGGATGTTCTGCGCGGTTTCGGCGCCGATCTCCGGTCCCATGATGTCGAAAGCCGCGGTCGGATACTGGCTGCCGACCATCGTGATGTCCCCCTCGCGGATCACCTCAAAGAACCCGACCGTGATCCAGACCGCGAACTGATGCGTCCGCGGAGTCGAGAGATTCAACACCCGCTGCATCAATTCGCCGCGGAAGTAGGGGTGCTGGGTCAGGCTGGGATTGGTCGGGCTTCCTCCCCGTCCAAGATCGGTCTCGGGGAAGCCAGACGGATGAGAGGTATGAGGGATGACCAGCGTCGGACCATCGTCGTTGAGAGTGGTCACATTGGCGGTCATGGCCACGGGGTTGTAAACGTACATCTGCGGCAGGCCGCCGAGCACAGGATTGCTCGTTGACGCGTTAGGCGTGATGTCGTTGACGAACGCGGCTCCCCTCATGTCGGCATTGCTCGTGGTGAAGCCGTCGCAAGGTTGAAACAGGCGTCGAACCGGGACCGGCGGCGGATAGATGATCCCATTAGTCGCGCCGCTGCCGCCGGCCCCCGTGCTCGACGACCAGTCGACGCGATTGTAACCCTTGAAGTGGGTGTTGTTCCTCACTCCAGGATCCCTTGCCGTGGCGGAGAGGTTCGGGTCTGTGTAAACCGAGGGAGGCAACGGCGCCGGCCGATTCATCGTGTAATTGACGTCAGGATAAGTCGAGGACCGGAATGGCCGCTCCTGAGGGATGGACTGAAGGAAGTAGCTAGGATTCGGCAAGGTGCCCGGCACCGCCGCCGGCGCGACGGTCATATTCTGACCCACGGCCCCGTCGCCAAACCCGAAGACGAACCCAGACCCGCCATGTCGCAGCCACAAGAACTGCGCGAAGGCGGCCTTCATGCGCTGATTGACCGCACCTGTCACAGGGTCCGTCTCGATCACTCCCACGCTCGGCATGGGTTGGGCGTACGCAGGCCCGCCGACAGCATTGGCCGCCGTCACGATCATTGGGGTCGCGGGGTATCCAGTACCCCCATTTATCGTGAGAGGGACCGACTGAGGGTAGGCAGTCAGGAGGGTGTTCATGGTCCTGTTCGGGGTCAGGCCCCAAACTCCGCCGCTGAACCGGTCATCGTTGTTCGGAGCGCTTGTAGACATCACCCCGTAGTTGTACAGATCATCCGCAGTTTGGATGACGAACGGGTTCATGACCTGCTGCTGGAACGAGGGCGAACTGGCTCCGGTGGCGATGCTCATGTCTTGACGACCCAGGAGGGCGAGGAAAGCCTCCTCGTCGATAAGCAAGTTCAAGTTCATCATGCCCGGACGAACGTCCTGGCGTGCCCAGTCGAAGTTCGTCCCCTGGGCGACTGAGCCGATTGCCCCGGCTGACTGACTTGGGACCTCGAAGAACTCAAACAGCCGGAACCAGCCGTCGGCCGCGTAACCGCCGACCGTACTGTTCGGGGTGTCGGAGATGCCTGCTGTATCGCCGACGGCCGTGTAGAAGAATTTATCGATCAGGTAAGGGAATGTATGGGGCTCCGAAGCCCCTCCTGTCTGTCCGCGGAACAAGAAAGGCGCCGCGGCGTCCGCGTCGGCCGCTGTATTGGCCGCAAGATTCGGTTTGGTCGTTATCGTGGCCGCGGTCGTGGTCAGGACGCCGCCCGCGGCAGTGGTGAACGCCGATTGGTTGCCGGCGCTGGGGGCGAATTCCGCGAACTGCTTCGTGAACAGTCCTGGTGGAGTTCCAGGCACCAGGGTCACCTCGAACGGGCTGCTGAAGTCGCGATCGTGGAAGGGGAAGAAGTCCCAGAATTCAAGCGGGTTGCTCCCAACCGGATCCGCGACGGTCTGATGGTTGGGGTATCCCAGCGAGTGGGAGATCATCCCCTTGGAGACCTGCGGTGACTTGTCGCCCCCCTGTTGCGTCGATTTGTCGCCGTAGATGAGGACTGTGCCCCGCGGCTGGTTGGTCGACACGGTGTTGGTAAGATCCAGAGGCGTGGCGATTTGTTCGGTGTAACCATAGCGCACGTCAATGGCGTTGGTAGACAGCGGCTCGAAGGGGACGGCCTGTCCGCCACGGTAGGGCTGGAGCCGCTGGTATGAGTAGAGATCGTTGGTCCCCGGCGTGACGATATCAAACCGGCCGCTGCCGACCGGGTTGTCAGTTTTCGTCGTCTGGACCGTGCCCCCGACATCGATGACGGGGAATCGCATGCTGTCCACCACGATCATGGGATTCGATTGACTGACCGGCGCCAGCGGGTTCGCGGGGCGCCGCAGGCAGACCCAATAATACTTGCCCGAGCCGGCCGTTCGCGGGATGCTGGCCGTGGGTGCAGCCGTGGTGACTTTGCCGGTCTGGTCGTTCGGCAGAATCCCACCAGGAACGTTTGGTAGGTTCGGGTCCTGAATCCGAAAAGTCGCCGAAGGCGTATTGCAGAACGGGCTGTAAGTGGGATCTAGCCTGTAGAGGGTGCCACTGTTGTTCGCCTGGAATGGGTCTGTGTTTTGGACCGTGGTCAACGCGATGGTGTTGCCCAATGCCGGGGTGCCTTGTCCCGTCGGCGCCAACGGTTCGCTACTCTGCTCGGCCGTCTCCCCGCCCGGGAAGTCGTAGGTCAACACAGCAACCGTGGGGCGAGCACCGAACCAATTCTTCGCAGCCAGTGCTCCACCGCCGGGCTTGGATTGGGGTAGAGGATTGAGGAGGATGTCGATCGGCCCATTGGTGGACGTAGCATTCTCGTACTTCGAGGTAGCCGTATTCTGCCCAAGCGGCGTGAGACCGTAGACGGTCCCGCCAGGCTGAAGCTGGCCTGTGTACGGATCGGGACGGCTATTGAGATCGTCCGAGGTAAAGACCAGGTCCCAGCAGGAACCGGCGTACGGCGTCCCCACTCCGGCGTTGGCAGCGTCGAAGCCGCTCAGGCTGACAGCAGATCCGTTGTTGCTATATGCCGCGTCGAGTCCATCAGGGACTGTGTTCGTATTGATGAGTTCAATGAAGAAGCGGCCCGTGTCGGTAGGGACGGCGCCTCCGTTTGTCCCCACCTTGCGCTGATAGGTGTAGGCCAGCGTCTCATTGATCGCGATCGGGTTGTACTCCATGCCGTAGTGCTCGACATGGTTCGCCCCTACCAGCGCCAACGACGGATGACCCGTCCCGGACGGGGCTACGGGGATGTAGTAAACGTCTGGATTGGTCCAGTGCGTCATCGTGCAATCGGGGTCGCGGAAATCGATGAGATTGACCAGATATTGTCCGAGCTGGTACAGCTCCTCGGGCGTGTCCACGGCCCGGGGCGGCAGCACCGTCTTCATGAGTTGGTAGGCGTCAGAGATCCACTTATTGCGAATCGGTTCATTGGGATCGTTGGAGACCGGCAGCGGCAGGTTCAGGTTGATCTTCCGGCCCCGCTGCGCCAGCGCAGGCGTGTAGAATTTGTTGCCGAGAACCCCCATGGAGGCGTTGGCGTTTTGGCCGAAGCGGTGGTTCTGAGCAAAAGCGCCCTGGGGGTTGTCGGTGACCCAGGAGAAGGCATTGGATTCCCAGGTGTCGATCGAGTACAGCCGACGCCGACGGAGGCCGTCCTGGTCGTTGGTGAAGCTGATCGGAGCGAGTTGCGACAGCCGGCTGACCAACGACGAGCCGTCGACGTCGTGCGAGCGGTAGAGCCACTCCAGGTCGGCGTGGGTGAACGGTGCGTCGTAGTTCGTGTTGGGGTTGTAGAGATCCAGCTCGTCGGCTTCGTTGAGGCCGTCCGAGCGGCTGTTGATGGTGGGGGATACACTGTTGCCCGTATCATCATCGTCGATCGTGAAGTTTTCCTGAATGCCCGAGTTGATCGACCCGTTGTAGGAGGGAATCGTCTTCGGCACCCCGAACGCGAGTTTTCCTGTGTTCGGATCAACCTGCCCGTTCGTCAGGTCGGCGTAGGCCAGCATGCCACCCGAGCGCTGGGGCGTTCCTCGGGTGTTGGGGAAAAGGAACGAGTCGTAGCTGTGGAGGATGTTGTTGTCGGTCGCGGTCTTGCTTGTGACCGTCGCCTCTGAGGCGCGCGATCGAGGGAACGGATCGCCAGGAGACCACGGATACGAGATGACGCCGGTGGATGGGTCGACCTGGCCGGGGAGGCCGGGAGGGCGGAAGTAGCCGCGGTATTCGACGCGGCCCCAGTAGTCGCCGCCCAGGTTGTTGTTGCGGGCCCCGCCGCCGCCGCTCCGAGAGTTGAACCTCGTCACCAAGCCGGTGCCGTTGACGTCGATCGGCGCCAGAAAGCGACGCATCCGCTCCACGGGAAGCAGCAGGCCGCCGACAGCGTCGTAATAGTCGGCGTCATGGACTTCGCCCACTCGGTTCGGGTTCGTCGCGTTGAAGACCACGGGAAAGATGTCGAACGAATTGTAGTTGTCGTCCGCCGCGTCCGCGGGCGTAGGATAGCCCGGATTCAGGAGGATGTCCTGAACGCTGATCGAGTAGCCGGGACGGACCTCGTTCTGGTAGTTGGCCCCAATCGGCGCGTAGGTCCCGCCGGGAACCGAATCGGGCTCGCCCCAGCGGCCGACGACGGAATTGGTGAACCTCACCACCGTGCTCGAGGTCGTCGCGGCGGAGCCGCTGGTGTCAATGTCCCTGGCGTCCATGACGCTGTTCGGCATATGGTACGTTCGAGAGTGGCCGAGAGCGTCGAAGCCCATGAGCACGCCGTTGTAATCGCCGTTGACGGTCCCCGTCTGATCCGGGTTGTAAGGGTCGACCTGGGGACGGGTTCCGGCCAGGATATTGCGCAACTGGGTGAGCCGGACATCGATATTCGCCGCGGTGCCCGTCGCCACGTCCACGGCGTCGTCGAACTGCCCGTAACCTGCGGCGAACGCGTTCTGCAAGCCGTAGGTCGGGTCGATCTCGCTGACCGAGTTGCCCAGGTGCGAGGCGTGGGTCGACTGGGCCTCTTCAGTGCTATCGCCGCGGCCGGCCAGGTTGCCGGCGGTGTTCAAGGGGATCCGGCCGTTGAGGCCGATCACCATGAAGGCGAAAAGCGGCTTGTAAAGCTTCCCTTGCGCGTTGCGGCGGGCGGGGTAGCCGAGGTCCACCCAGACCGAGTCCATGATCCCGTCGCCGTCGTTGTCGACGTCGTAGGTGATCTTGCCGTCCACGTCGCTGGGGATCAGGTCGGGGAAGGTCTTGGAATCGTGACCGTCGGCCGCTCGGGGGCGGAGGATTCGCGAGAGCTTCTCCCGAAGCGCGGTCGGTCTGCTGTTCAGATCAACCGAATTGCTCCAGTCGTTCGTGAAGTTGACGCTCTGCGTGCTCACGCCGACCGGGTCGTAGCGGACGGCGGCCGGCCGGTGAAATGATGGGATGATCACCTGGCCGTCGGCGCTCTGCATGGCCAGGAACCAGTTCTCCAGGTCGACGGCATCGTAATCCTCGTCCATGCCGATGGCGCCTGGCAGGTAGGTGTTGTACCGAAAGTTGCCGAGCCTGGCCTTGTTCGCCCGGTCGGGGTTGGTGATCGGACTGCCGTAAGGGTCGTAATCCACGATGGAGGTGTCATTCCCCGTCATCCCCGGACCGTTGAAGGCGTGCATCCAGCGACTGTCGAGGGTGAACCGGAGGTTGGCGGACAGGTTCGTCCCCAGGTAGGTCAGGAGATACGTGGCGGGAGTCGTCGTCTGAAAACCCAGTGTTGGGTTGGGCACCGTGATGTTCTCGGAGTTCGGCAGGACGACGGTCAAAGTGCGGAAGCCGGTCCCCGATGGCTGGTATCCTGAGTCGACGAAGACCTCGAACGACTGATTGACGAATGTGGTCGGGGGGCTGATCGGGGAGCCGACATAGGCGATCCGAATCGTCCAGCGGGTGAAGTCGTAGCCGTAGAAAAGAGGATCGTTGGCGGGGATGTTGGTCGTCAGGTCATAGCACGGGAGGTTAGTGCTCGCGCTTAGAGGCGTATTGAAGTTTGCCAGCGTGATGTAGAAGTTCGAATCGCTGGCGGGGTCCATCTGTGCGCCGTCGCTGCGGCTGGTCAGGTAGCCGTTGCGGTTGGCGTCGTTGCCGTACATGTCGCGGGCCAGGCTGTGGCCGCGGATGGCGGAACGGACGTCGTTGGTGTCGCAGATGAGCTGCGCCAGGGCGAAGTCCATCATCTCGTCGCCCTGGGGCTGAAGCTTGGACTGGATGAAGCTTCGGCCCGCGATCCGCGCCTGGCCGGTGAACGTGGCGAAGGTCACGCCGATCACCGCCATCAGCCCGAGGACGCCGAGCACGAGGATGAGAATCACCCCACGCCGCCCGCCGCGCTGACTTTGATATGCTCTGGTCGTCATCGTCGTCCCCCTTGCCGCCTCTTCTCGCCTGGTCGCCGTTTCAGGCCGCGCTCGATTTCGACGTCGGCGGCCGGCCCCGGGTTCCGTATTCCTTCGTGGTTCTCAAAGTTTGTCCGTGAAGTCCTGCCGGATGGTCAGAACCTTGATCCGCTGGTTCGTCGGGTCGGTCACGCGCACCTGGATCTGGATCCCTCGGAGCGGGGCCGGGTAAGGAGGCGGATACGACGGGTAGATCGGTGCGGTGAACGGCGGTCCGTAGGGGAAGCCGACCCCCGGCACGACGCCCGTCGCGATCGCCTTGCTGTAAGTCGTCGACCAACTATCCCAGGTCCGCCGCATGCGGATCGTCTTGTTGGCGTCGTCGCCGAGGTTGCCGGTGTAGAGGGGATTCGAGCCGTAAAACCCAGCCACGACTTTTCCGAACTGAGCGTCATAGCGACAATCGTTCTGGAGCGGAGGCATCCGGCCCTCGTGGGCGAAGGTCTGGTTGAGCACATGCCACGGCCGACCGTGGATGAAGGCGTAGGCGTTCTCTGACACCCCCCCCGTGATGGCGTCGAACGTGCCCCACATATAGGGAGCGAACTGGCCGGTCCCCAGATTCACGGACGCCAGGTTCGCGGTGCCGGGAATCGTACTGGTGGCGGCGGCGGTGATCCGCTGGTCGTCGCCCCAGCCCAGGTCGGCGTAGTCAGCCAGGGCCGGCTCGAAGGCCTTGACGTCGAAGCTGCGGACGTTGGTCAAAATCAGGTCGTCTTCCCAGCTCGCCGAGGCCCAGAGGCCCGAATTCGGATTGCCGCTGAAGAAGCCCGTCGTCGATCCGGCACCATCGGTGAACGGATCGAATTGAGACCCGCGCCAGGCCGGGAGCAGCGGCGGCAGGAGTTGCTGGCCGCTTGTCCCAGTCAGATCCACGTGCCCGGCCGTGATCTCGGCGTAGGTGTGGGGCAGCAGGGCATTGGGGAAGTAGGGCGCCGACGTCTGGTTGACCTGGAACGTCGGGTCGTTCCACTCGGGCGCCAGGGTTTCGCGCCAGGTCGGCCATCCCCAGTACGTCTGCAGGTTGTTCGACCCCGTCTCATTGGCGTTCGTCGGCGCGGGGAGGTTGTCGCCCAGGTCCAGGGGGTTGTGGTTAAGGTATTTCAGATACTGGGTCTGGTCGTAGCTGTAGATGTTCGACCCATCGCTGGCGACGGGCGCGGGGGCGTGGATCCAACCGCGCCAGGTGTTCCAGTTGGTGTTCTGCGCCCGCGAGTACGACCCGCGGAAAACATAAGGAAACGCGAATCGATCGGCGAAACTCACGCAGGCGTTCCGCAGAAGGTTTCCAGAGTCCGGGATCGGGTTGTACAACCCTTTCGTGTTGTTGAGGCCGTAGTTGAATTCCTCAAGCAGCCGCGTGGAGAGCGTCGGGTGCCAATCGGGGACGCTGTCGGAGTTCAGGTCGTCGGCAATGCCGTCGGGACCGGCGAAATCGTCCGAATACCGGGGCATGGAGAACCGATTGTGGCGGTCCGAGAGGTCTCCGAGCTTGTTGAGGATCACCGAGTTGAACTGGTTGGCGCGCGGCGTCCCGCGCGGGGACGGATGAGCGGAAAGGTCGTTGACTCCCTGCCAACTCGTCTGGTAGCCGCCCAGAGCCGTCGGTGTGAAGGCCACCTGGATGCCCCCCTTCGACGGGTCGAGAGGGCCCTCCACGCCGTTGCCGGGGCTCAGCCCTGGAAAGGTTCCCAGGTTCTGGGCGCCGCCCGCGAGCGAGTACGAGTTGACGATCCGCGTCTGAAGTTCCGGAGCGATCAGCAGCACCCGGCGGTAGAGGTTGCCGTTGCGGAGGAAGTAAATGACCTCGGCGTGCTGACTGGTGACAGTGATCGGCTGCGATTTGAGGTAGTTCGCCAGGGCCGTGGAATTGCTCGCCAGATCGGCGTAGCTCATCTGGTACACCGCGCCGGTGTTCAGCAGGATCTTCGGCGGCTTGGCCCACATGCGGCCGATGAAGGGGCGGTCGTCGGGCGCCTTGACGGTGAGCCGGATGGTGTCGTCGCAGTCCTCGCCGTCGTTGTCGGCGAACTCGTTCTCGGTGTACTCGAAGTAGCCCTGATCGTCGGCGGGGTCGATCGGCGGGGTGAACTTCGCCGTGGCGCCGGAGAGGTCGCTGCGGATCGTCGAGTCGAGCCGTCGCAGGTCGTCGTCGAGCCGCTGATAGACCTGCGCGGCGTTCATCGAGCTGGTGGCGGCCTGGAAGATCTGGACGACCAGGGCCATCATCAGCAGGAGCACGGCCAGCGTGACCAGCATCTCGACGAGCGTCACGCCGCGTCGCAGGCGGCGGACAGGATTCGCATTCTTGCGGCGTCGGGTCTTCACGGCGAGGCCCCTGCACTGCCCCCCCGCCCCGTCGGCCCAGGGCCGAGGGACGGAGCGGAAATCGGTTCGGATCAGTGGATGACGATCGTCTGAGGGATCACGTTGACGACGTGCGGCGCGATCAGCACCGCGTTGACGGTGGTCGGCAGCCCCGACGTCGAGTCGAGCGGCGTCCGCGACCTGAGCCGCGAGCCGACCTGAACGACCATGCTCCGGTAATTCGCGCCGAGCTGCGGATCAGTGATCGGCGGCCCAACCTTCACGACCTGGTACCAGAAGGCCCGCTGAGCCGGCAGGTTGTCCCACTTGCCCCCGTTGAGGACGTTGGGAATGCCGATCGGGATCGGATTGCCCGCCGCATCCGCCCCCGTGGACAGGAAGCGTCCCGTGCTGGCCGAGGGATTCCAGACCTTCACCTGCACGCGTTCATAGGTGACGTCGCAAATCCAGCTGCCGATCTTGACGATCGGGTCTTCCATCCCCGCCGACCAGCGAAGCAAGACCGTCCGGTCCGCCGCGGCGCCGTAGCCGATCGAGAACCCGGGAGCGGTCGCCACCGACCGGCTGTACCCGAACACGCCTTCAACGACCGTCTCGTCGGCGGGCGTCAGGATCGTCGTTCCGGTGATCGGGGCGGTTCGCGGCTGGAGGTCGAACGGACGGTTCTCGCAGATCACGAGGTCGCCCTCGAACGTCGACCCGTTGGAAGCGCTGGAGAGCTTTCCGGTGAACATCCAGGAATATCGCCAATCCTGGACGGGAGTTTGGTCGGTCGGGAGAATGCCGCTGTTCAGCAGATTCGAGATGTCGAGCTGGGTCTGCCCCACCGTATGGTCGGGAAGGACCGGACTTCGGTTCGGCTGATACGACTTGTCGGCGGCGCTCCAGCTGGGATTCGTCGGGTCGTTCCAGACGATGTCCTCGGGCGAGACGAAGATGGCCGGCACGCTCGTCGTCGACGGCATGACGTACATTGGTCGAATCGTGCCTTGCGAATCCGTGTAGTGGTTGTAGATGCGGCCGTTGAAGTTGGAGAGCCGCTGAAGCCCATGGGCGCTGGGGATGTTGTCGTCGCTGGGGTCGGGCCGGACGAAGCCCAGCCCAGAGCCGAAGCGAGCCTCGGGCACTTCCGCGCCGCCGACCGTGTCGTGGAGGTACAGACCGGGAAGGCTCACTGGGTTGCCGGGAGCCACGACCTTGTACCGCCAGAGAGGATCGTAGGCGAAAGGCAACCCGGAGGCGCCTCGCGTGTTGAAGGCGATATTCGATGCGTCGAGGCCTATAAGATTCAGGTTGTTGTCGTAGAGGTCTTGGCCGTATCCCGATGCATCCTGGATCAGGGGGTTGAAACTCCCCGTGGGCGTGATCGCGTTCAGCTGGCAAGGATACCACCAGGGGAGCCCATTGTATTTGTTGAGCAGATCGGCGTATTGAAACGTGTCGGAGGCGACCAGATTACGGGCGGCCATGTCGGACGCCGCCGACTCGAACAGCAGAGCTGAGCGCGACTGGCGTTGGGCCTCGCGCAGGCGCAGCAGGCCGATCGGGAAGAGCGTGGCGATCGACACCAGGCCGACCCCCATGATCATGATCCCGATCAGGCACTCCGTCAGCGTGATGCCCCGCCGACCGCGGCGGGCGGACTCGTCGGCGCGGATCATGGCGTC